>JBBIHW010000083.1:0-10756 GCA_037446795.1 Acidobacteriota bacterium | reverse complement strand
GGCTGGCGGCGCGGCAGGCGGATCCGGAAGGTCGTTCCCCGTCCCTCCTCGCTGTCCACCTCGATCGCACCGCCGTGGTGCGTGACGATCTGCTGGGCGATGGCGAGCCCGAGGCCCGTTCCTCCGCCGCGGCCCGAGTAGAACACGTCGAAGATCTTCCCTCTCACCTCCGCCGGGATGCCCGGCCCGTCGTCCTGGACCTCGACGACGACCTCGCCCGACGACCCGGCCCGGGACCGCACGGTAACGGTTCCGCCCGGTCTGAGAACCTGCCGCGCGTTGACCAGGAGGTTCATGAGGGCCTGCTTGACCTGGGTCGAGTCCATCTCCACGGAGGGGAGCAGCGGCTCGAGGTCGAGGTCGAGCCGGATGCCGCTCTGCCGGAAATCGGCCTGGAAGAAGCGCGCCAGCTCCGAGAGGAGCCGGTTGAGGTCGGCCTCCTCGATCCGCGGCGCGGTCGGCCGCGCGTACAGCAGGAAGTTCTCCACGAGCCGCTCGAGCCTGCGGATCTCCCCCTTGATGGACGAGAGCAGCTCTCCGACCTCCGCTCGCTCGAGCCCCGGCACGCCCTGCAGTTCCTCCTCGAGCATCTGGAGGTTGAGGTTCATGGCGTTCAGCGGGTTGCGGATCTCGTGGGCGAGGCCCGAGCCGAGCAGCGCCACCTGCGCCCGGCGATTGGCCGCCTGCCGCTCGTGCTCGAGGGCGCGGTTCTTGCGGATCAGGTAGAGCACGTAGACGAAGGCTGCGCCGAGGACGCCCACGCCGAGCAGGGCCGCCGCGCCGATCTTGGCGCGGAAGGAACGGCGCGCCGCCTCGAGCTCGTCGTCGGCGGGACCCGAGCTGATCGCCACGCGCAGCTCGCCTTCCGGCAATCCTCCCCGTTCGGAGCGCAGGGCGACCGTCACCGTGTGGAGCGCGGAGGAGGCGGAGGCGGCGGTCCGTTCGTCCCCCTTCGGTCCCCCGATGCCGCCGACCTCGAGGACCCTGCCCCCGAACCGGTCGAGAAGCTCGACCTGCTGGACGAGGGAGCTCCGGGCGATGAGGTCGCGAAGGTGCGCCTCGACCTTCACCCGCTCGAAGCGCAGTCTGTAGAAGTCGAGACCCTCGCCTTCGCCGAGTTCGCGCCCGAGGTCGAGGACCTCCTGGGCGATGCGTCTCGCCTCCTCCCGGCCGCGCTCGACCCGGTCCGCCTGGACGAGCTTGCCGAGATCCCGCGAGGCCAGCACGGCGGCCAGCCCGGCCAGCACGGCGAGGAATGCGCCGAAGATCAGGAACGCGCGGGCGACCTCGGCGACCCCGCCACCCGGCCTGCCCGGGACGGTGTCCATCCCCGTTTTCCTTTCGCGTCGTCCTGACGTATTCTAGATGGCGGGTGCGTCCGCAGCCGGTGCGGTGGTTTCACCGCGGCGGGGCGGGCCGGGAGGTTGACCCGAGGAGGGCTCCGACGTACGCAGCACGACGGTTCCCCGAGCGGCGCCAGCACGGGATAGGCGAACGGGAACGCGGCGGCGGGGATCGACGGAGGGCGGGGGGACGATGAAACCGCAAGAGGCAGGAACGGCGGCGCCAGAAGGGGCCCAGGCTCCCAAGGGAAGTGTGCGGCTCGGGAACTACCTGAAGCGGCTGCGGGCCGGCTACGGGTACTCGCTGCGCCGGGTGGAGGAACGGGCCCGGGCGGTCGGGGGAGAGATCGACAACTCCCAGCTCAGCCGGTACGAGAAGGGAATCTGCTACCCCTCCTTCGACAAGCTGCGCGTCCTCGCCAGCGTCTTCAACGTGTCCATCCAGGCCTTCTCGGACGTGGTGGACCTCGAGGCGTACGAGGCGCTGAAGCCGGCCGAAGGCGAGCCGAACGAGCTCGTCGAGCGGGGGCACGCAGCGCTCCAGCGCGGGGACATGGGGCTGGCTTTCGCGTGCTACGAGCGGGCCATCGAGCTGCTCGAGCGCGAGCCCGGCCGCGACGGCCGCGACGAGACGATCGGCTGGGCGCGGATCAGCCTCGCGACCGCGCTCGCCCGCCTGAGCAAGCTGTCGCTCGCCGAGCAGGAGATCCGGAACGCGTTGCGCGCGACGCCGCGTCCGGCCCCCTCCTTCGAGGCGCACGCGCTGCTGGCCCTCGCGAACATTCACGCCGACCAGGGGGACCTTCTGCTGGCCGAGCTCGAGGCGGGGCGCGCTTACGACCGCGCGCGGTCCGAGCCCTCGGAGCCTCTGGCGGCGCAGGCGCTGCACACGCTCGGTCGCGTCCTGGCGCAGCGACACCAGGAGGAGGCGGCCATCGAGCGGTACCGCCAGGCGGTCGAGCTCTACGAAGCGGCGCGCAACGACTACGAGTCCACGCGGGTGCGGATCAACATCGGGCTCTGCTATGCGGGACTCGGCAAGCTGCGCGAGGCGATCCGACTCCTGCGCGAGGCGCTCGCCCGCGCGCAGGCGTCGGGCTACCGGCGGCTCGAGGCCCAGGCGCTGAGCACCCTCGGCGAGGCGTACTACCGGCAGGGAGCCCGCGCCCAGGCCTCGGCGTGCTTCCGCCAGTCGGACGGGATCGCGGGCGCCAGCGATCCGCGGTATCCCGACCTGCTCTTCGTCAACGCGTTCTACGAGTGGAGGATGGCGATCGAGGACCGCCACCCCACCCGCGAACGGATCGCGTTCGGACGCCTGAAGGCCCTGCGGTCGAGCCTCGAGAGGCGCTTCCCCGAGGTCGAGGCCTTCGACGCCTACGTGGAAAGGGGGCGTCGCAATGGATGAGCACCGCTGCAACCGAAAGACCGTCCTTCTGGCCGCCATGCTCGTGGGCCTCGGGGCCACAGGGATCGCGGCCCCGGACCTGCCCGTCCGCTACATGCACCCCGTTCTCGACGGCCCGGCCGCGGTCGTCGCGAGCCCGGTGGGTGGGCTGAGATGGGCCGCTTGGGCCTATCGCTCCGAGGGGGAGTTCGACCTGGCGCTGTCGGTGCGGGACCCGTCCGGGCAGTGGAGTCCTCCCAGTTTCCTCGGCGAGCGGGACCGGCTGGACCAGGCCGACCCGGCCCTCGCTGTGGACGCGGGCGGGAACCTGTACGTGGCATTCGTCGTCCGGCAAGTGGGCCGCGTGTACCTCTCCGTTCTCCCCGCGGGGTCGAGCCGATTGTCCGACCCGGCGGAGGCGAGCCTCCCCGGCGAGCGGGCCTCCTCTCCCCAGCTCCGGATCGTGCGAGACCGCCTCGTGCTCGGCTACCGGGTGGGAAGCCGGGTCGTGCTGAGGGACCTCCCGTTGCTGGGCGCGGGGACGCACGGAGTCCAGGACGGGCCGGACATCCTGCCCCCGCTCGGCAGCACGGGCTCCTCGGGGTCTCGCTCGGGCGGCGGAGGGAGCCGGTCCACTCCCTGAAGCGCCCCGTTCCGCGGAGGGCGTCGGCGGGCCTGACGGCTCAACCGCGGAGGGCTCGCTCGAGATCCGTGACGAGGTCCTCGGGGGCCTCGAGGCCCACCGAGAGGCGGACGAGGCTGTCGGTGACGCCTGCCCGCTCCCGCTCCTCGCGCGGCATGTGCCGGTGCGACATCCGCGCCGGCAGCGACACGAGGGACTCGGTCCCCCCGAGGCTCGCCGCCTTGACGAACAGGCGGAGCCGGTCGTGCACGCACTCGGCCGCGCTCGCTCCGCCTTCGACCTCGAAGCTCACCATGCCGCCGTAGCCCGACATCTGCCTCGAGGCGAGCTCGTGGTCGGGGTGGTCGGGAAACCCCGGCCAATGGACGCGCGTCACGCGCGGGTGTTCCCCCAGGGCGCGGGCCACCACCGCCGCGCCCCGGGCGTGAGCCTCCATCCTGACCGGTAGCGTTTTCAGGCCGCGGTGGAGCAGGAACGCTGCGAACGGGTCCGCCACCCCCCCGAGGGCACGCCTCTGGCGCGCGATTCGCTCGACGAGATCCCTCGAGCCGATCACCGCGCCCGCCGTCAGGTCGCAGTGGCCCCCGAGGTACTTCGTCGCGCTGTGGACCACGAGGTCGCAGCCGAGCTCGAGCGGCCGCTGGAAGACCGGGGTCGCGAAGGTGCTGTCCACGACCGTGATCGCGCCCGCCTCCCGCGCCACGCGCGAGGCCGCGCGCAGGTCCACGATCCTCAGCGTCGGGTTGACGGGCGATTCGAGGTAGAGGAGGCGACAACCGGCGATCCGCTCCGGGCGGACTCCCGCGATCTCCCCGGGGTCGAGCCAGACGAGCTCGACCCCGAGCCGGGACAGGGTGTCCCGCAGCAGCCCGGCCGTGCCGCCATAGAGGCCGACCTGCGCTGCCACGCGCCCGCCCGACGAGAGGAGGGCGAGCAGCGTCGTCGAAATCGCGGCCATGCCCGACCCGAACAGGGCCGCCGCCTCCCCTCCCTCGAGCCTCGCGAGGAACGTCTCCACCTCGCGAACGGTCGGATTCTCGTAGCGGGAGTACAGCCAGCCGCGCCCTTCCTCGTAGTACTCCTCGACGGCCCTCTGGTCCCGGAACGCGAAGGTGGATGCCGCCACGATCGGCGGCGTCAGGGGCTCGCCCGAAACGTCATGGGCGCGCCCGCCCTGAGCGCAGATGGTTCTGAGGTCCATGACGGCCGACTCCCTGCTCCGACCCCCAGCGAGCGACCGATGATCCCCGATCGGGCTCGCCGAGTCGAGAGGGGAAGCCATCGCCCCGCTTTCGCCCGGAGGTCCCGAAAAAACCTGCTCGAGCGGCTTGACACGCGCTCAAAGCGTCCCTAGACTCGCGCGAGTGGTCGGAAGTGGGCCGAAGTGGCCTCAGGTCCGCTCGGTGCTTCCGGCCGGGAAGGGGTAGACAACGGCCGGGATCTGTTCGGCGCTGGGCACGGGCGCCGGACCCGATCCCCCCTCGCGACGGGCTGTCGGGAAGGCGCGGTCGAGGTGCTGCGAGGCAACGCCATCGCCACGGTGGACGAGAAGGGGCGCCTCAAGCTCCCGTCCATCTTCCGCTCGGTCATCGAGCCTGAATACGGTAGGCAGTTCTTCGTGACCAGCATCCGCGGCGACTCGGTGCGGATCTACCCGATGGAAGTGTGGAAACGCATCGAGGAGAAGCTCGCGAGGGCTCCCGCCCTGCACCCCGCCGTGAGCCGGTTCCGGAAAGCGGTCAATTACTACGGGCAGAGCGCGACGATGGACCCGCAGGGTCGCATCCTGATCCACCCGCTCGTGCGCGACAGGGCGGGCACGCGCGGCCGCGTCGCCGTGCTCGGCCAGCACGACTACCTGGAGGTGTGGAACCACGAAGCCTTCGAGCGGCAGCTCGAGGCCGAGCCGGTGTCGGACGAGGACCTCGAACTTCTCGGCCAGATGGGCGTCTAGCCTGGGCGACTCATGAAGGGGCGTGGCGAGACCGCGGAGATGGAGCTCCACCCCGACTTTCGCCGGGGTGGCGGCAGGGTCGAGCCGGGGTCGTTCCGGCGGATGGGCCGAGCCACCGTCCCACCGGCCAGAGGCGGAATCCGGGATCGGATGGCGGGTGCTCCATGAGTCGTCCACGCTAGGGAGGGACGGGGTTCGATGCTCGTTCCTGCGCACCGGGAAGCGATGACACCCGACGCCACCGCCGCCCACCGGCCGGTCCTGCGGACAGAGGTCCTGGATTTCCTCCGGCCCCGCCCGGGGGGCGTCTACGTGGACGGCACGGTGGGGCTCGGCGGGCACGCGGAGGCCCTGCTCGAGGCCACCTCTCCTGACGGCCGCCTGCTCGGCATAGACCGCGACGGGCGCGCCCTCGCGCTCTGCGGGCAGCGGCTCGCCCGCTTCGGCGAGCGCGTGAAGCTCGTCCGAGGGGACCACAGGGACGTTTTCGAGATCGCCCACCGCGAGGGCGTGGTCGTCGCCGACGGCGTCCTCCTCGACCTCGGCGTGTCCTCCTTGCAGCTCGACGACCCCGAGCGGGGCTTCTCCTTCCGGCAGGACGGCCCGCTCGACATGCGCATGGATCCTGCCTCCGGTCCGACGGCCGCCGAGCTGCTCCGCACGGCCTCCGAGAGGGAGCTCGCGCGGATTCTGCGTTTGTACGGCGAAGAGCCGCTGGCGAGGCCGATCGCTCGGGCCATCGCGAGGCGGCGGCAGCGCAGCCCGATCCTCCGCACCGCGGAGCTGGCGGCTCTGGTGGAGTCGGTGGCGGGTGCGCGCGGCCGGCGCGCGCGCATCCACCCGGCCACGCGCACCTTCCAGGCCCTGCGCATCGCGGTCAACCGGGAGCTCGAGCAGCTCGACCGCTCCGTCACCGGCTCGGTGGCCTTGCTCCGGCGCGGCGGCCGGCTCGTGACCATCGCGTTCCATTCCCTCGAGGACCGGGTCGTCAAGCATGCGCTCGGCGCCCTCGCGAGCCGGTGCGTCTGCCCGCCGAGGCTTCCCGTTTGCGCGTGCGGCCGCGAGAACCTGGTTCGCGTGCTGACCCCGAAGCCGCTGCGGCCGGCTCCCCGGGAGGTCGCCGAGAACCCGCGGTCGCGGAGCGCCCGGCTGCGAGCGGCGGAGAGGCTGTGATGGCGGGCGCCGCCCCGTCCGCCGGGCGCCGCTGGCGCAACGTCCATCTCGCCCGCGAGTACGACACGCGGCGCGGCCGGGGCCTGTGGGCCCTGCTTCTCGGCATCGTCGCGGCGGCGGCTCCGGTCATCGGCTACGTCGTGCAGCAGAACTCCTACGTGCAGGTCCAGTACCGGATCGAGGAGCTGAGGCGCCGCCAAAACGAGCTGCGCGAGCAGGAGAGGAGGTTGCGGATCGAGAGAGCCGCGCTCGAGGCGCTGCCGCGCGTGGAAGCGCTGGCGCGCGAGAGGCTGGGGCTGACCCCACCGCAGTCCGGACAGGTGGTCGTCATCGGCCGGGGCTCGCCCGGCCGTGCGGCGCGCTGAGGGGCCGCCGGCGCGCGCGGAGGCGTCACACATTGAGGTCCCAGGGCATTCCCCGCCGTGTCGCGCTGCTGGTCGCTGGGATCGGCCTTCTGGCCGCAGCGGTCGGCGTGCGGCTCGTCCAGCTCCACGTGTACGAGTCCGAGCGGCTGCGATCCCATGCCCGGCGCCAGCACGAGCAGATCGTGGAGGTCGGCGGCGAGCGCGGCGCGATCCTCGACCGGCGGGGCCGGGAGCTGGCGGCGAGCGTGGCGTCCTCGTCGCTGTTCGCCCACCCGTGGCGGGTGGCCGACCCGGACCGCGCGGCGGCGGCTCTCGCCCCTGTCCTCGGGGTTCCTCGCGCGCAGATCCTCGACGGGCTGCGATCGGACGCCCCGTTCGTGTTCCTGAAGCGCCGGCTCGACCCCGACACCGTGGCAGCGGTGCGCGCCCTCGGCCTGCCTGTCGGTCCGGGCGAGCCCTTCGGCTTCGAGCCGGAGGCCAAGCGCGTCTATCCGCAGGGCCGGCTGGCCTCCCACGTCGCCGGTTGGGCGAACATCGATCAGAAAGGGCTCGAGGGAATCGAGCGGACCTACGACGATCGGCTCCGGGGAGACCCCACGGCCTACCTCGCGGTGCGCGACGGGCGCGGCGGCATGGTCCTCCAGGCGGTCCGCCGTCCCTCCAAGCAGCCCGAGGACGTCGTCCTCACCCTGGACCTCGAACTGCAGCACCTCGTCGAGCGGGAGCTCGACAGCGCGGTCGCCCGGACGGGTGCTGTGGCCGCCTCGGCGATCCTGCTCGATCCTGGCAGCGGGCAGGTCCTCGCACTCGCCAACCGCCCCGCGGCCGACCCGAACCGCCTGGGCGAGGCCCCGGCCGGGGCGCGCCGGAACCGGGCGATCACCGACCTGTTCGAGCCCGGATCCACGTTCAAGGTCGTCACGGCCGCGGCGGCGCTCGAGCGCGGCACGGTGGGGCCGGCTACCCTGTTCGACTGCGAGAACGGGGCCTGGGTGCTCGCAGGCCGCGCGATTCGCGACGTCCACCCCCACCGCCTGCTGTCGGTCGCCGGGATCCTCGAGCGATCGAGCAACGTGGGCATCGTCAAGGTCGGCCGCACGTTGCCGCGGGAGGTGCTGCGGGACAGTATCCTGGCGTTCGGCTTCGGCCGTCGGACCGGCATCGAGCTGCCGGGGGAGCGGGCGGGCATCGTCACCCCGCTCGCGCGGATGTCGGCTCAGTCGCCGGCGTCCATGGCCATGGGATACGAGGTCGGGGTCACCGCGCTCCAGCTCGCCTCCGCCTTCGCGGCGCTCGCCAACGATGGCGTGCTCGTACCGCCGCGCGTCGTGCTGGGCATCCGCGACGCGCGCGGGAGGTTCGAGCCGGCTCCGCCACCGGAGCCTCGACGTGTCGTCTCGAGCCACACCGCCAGGGCCCTCGCCGAGATCCTCGAGGGAGTGGTCGTCCGCGGGACGGGCCGCCCCGCATCGGTGTCCGGCTACCGGATGGCGGGCAAGACGGGAACCGCGCGGAAGAACGTCCCGGGCCAGGGCTACGCCCGGGACCGCTTCGTGGCGTCCTTCGCCGGATTCGGTCCGGTCGGCCGGCCGCGCCTCGCGGGCCTCGTCGTCCTGGACTCGCCGGGCCGCGGCGAGTACTACGGCGGCCTCGTCGCTGCACCGGTCTTCGGGAGGATCATGGGCGAGGCCTTGGCCCACCTCGCGGTCCCGCCGGACGAGGACCCGTGGCGGACGCGCGAGCGAGTGCTCGAGGCGAACGCCGGCCCCCGAGGGAAGGCGGGCGGCCGCCACCCGCCGCGCCGGGCCGAACCGCACGACGACGAGGAGCCTCCCGTCGGCGAGGAGTTCGGCCCCGGGCAGATGCCCGACCTGACCGGAATGACGCTGCGCGCCGCGATCCAGCGGCTCGCCCCGCTCCGCTGCCGCGCCGCGGTCGTCGGTACGGGACGCGTCGCGGGCCAGGAACCCCCGCCCGGAGCGCCCGTCGCCGAGGGGACCACCTGCGCGCTGCGCCTCGCGCCCCTCGTGGGGGGCCACGAGCTGGCCTCGGAGTGCCGTGCGAGCGCCCACGCGGCGGAGAGCGGGAGCGGCGGACAGCCGCGGCCGGCGCGTTCCCGGCCGGGAGTTCCGGCCGGACGGAGGACGGAGAGGCGACCCGCATGAGCGGCCCCGGATCTCGCCTGTCCTCGCTGCTCGACGCGGCAGGGATCGCGCCCGCCTCTCCTCTCGCCGGCGACCCCGAGGTGACGGGCGTGACGAGCGACTCGCGCCGAGTGGAGCCGGGTCACGTCTTCGTCGCCGTGCAGGGTCTCCGAACCGACGGCTTGGCCTTCGTCCCGGAGGCGCTCGCTCGCGGCGCCCGCGCGGTCGTCGCCGCGTCGGCCCCGCTGCCCTCGCTCGCAGCCCCCTCCGTCTGGGTCCAGGTGCCAGACGCGCGGCGCGCCGCCGCCCTCCTCGCGCGCGCCTGGTTCGGGAGACCCGACGAGGCGATGGCGCTCGCCGGGATCACCGGGACCAACGGGAAGACCTCGGTCGCGCATCTTCTCGAGGCCATGGCCGCTGCGGCGGGGCGCCATGCGGGCCGCATCGGGACCGCCGGCCACGCCTACGGCGGAGTCCGTCTCGCTGCGGACCGCACCACGCCGGACGCGGTGGACCTGTTCGGCCTGCTGGCCGCGATGCGCGATGCCGGGGTCGAGCTCGTCGCGCTCGAGGTTTCCTCTCACGCCCTCGCGCTCGGTCGTGTGGAGGGGGCCCGCTTCGCCGCCGCAGCCTTCCTCAACTTCGGGCGCGACCACCTGGACTTCCACGGCACGCTCGAGCGCTACTTCGAGGCGAAGGCGACGCTGATCGAGCGGCTGGACGCCGCGGCGACGGCCGTTCTGCCCGCGGACGAGGCTCGCCTGGAGCGCCTGCGGCTCCGGACGCGGGCGAGCGTCGTGACGTTCGGTCGGTCCTCGGCCGCCGACGTCCGGCTCACCGAAGAGCGGTGCACCCCGTCCGGGTCCTCGGCGCTGCTGTCCACGCCTTGGGGCGCGATCGCGCTCCGGACACCGCTGCTCGGCCGGATCCAGCTCGACAATGTCGCGGCGGCGGCGGCGCTCGGCCTGGCTCTCGGCCTCCCCGCGGAGGCGATCCGCGAAGGAGCCGCCTCGCTGCGGTCCGTGCCGGGCCGACTCGAGCCGGTCGCGGAGGGAGCGCCGTTCTCGGTCCTGGTGGATTACGCCCACACGGAGCAGGCGCTGGCGAAGATGCTCGAGGCGGTCCGAGAGATCGCCAGCGGCCGCCTCCTGCTGGTCTTCGGCTGTGGCGGGGACCGCGACCGGGGCAAGCGTCCCGGGATGGGCCGCGTGGCCGCCGAGCGGGCCGATCTCCTGTTCATCACCTCGGACAACCCGCGCAGCGAAGAGCCCGAGGCGATCGCCCGCGAGGTGGCCGCCGGAGCGGCGGCGGTGCCGGGGGCGGGATCCCGCTGCCGCATCGTGCTGGATCGGCGCGAGGCGATCGCCGCCGCGCTCGGGGAGGCGCGCCCGAAAGACACGGTGGTCATCGCGGGCAAGGGGCACGAGACCACGCAGACGTTCGCCGACCGCGAAGAGCGGTTCGACGACCGGGAAGCGGTGCGGTCCGCCCTGCGCTCGATCGGAATCGGAGGCGCCCGCCGTGCCGGCGCTTAGCGTCGCGGAGATCGTCGAGGCGACGGGCGGCCGCCTCCTCCGCGGCGATCCGCGCGCCTCCGTGCGGGGGGCGTCCATCGACACGCGGACGCTCGAGCCCGACGCGGCGTTCTTCGCCCTGAGGGGCGAGAGGACCGACGGCCACCGGTTCCTGGCCGAGGCCGCGCGCGCCGGGGCGGCCGCCGCGGTCGTCCGGACCGAGCCCGCGCCCG
>JBBIHW010000082.1:0-10798 GCA_037446795.1 Acidobacteriota bacterium | reverse complement strand
ACGATGCGCTGCTTCCAGGACGCCGCGGGCCGCTCCCGCCCGCGCTCGGTCGCGAGCCACAGCGCGAAGGGAAGGGCGAGCGCCAGGTACTCGGCGAAGTGGTTGCGGTTGATGAAGGTCCCGGTGGCGACATCGGTGTAGTAGCGCTTCGCGTAGCCGAAGATGTGCTGCCGCCCCGAGAGGTACTCGGCCGCGCCGTAGAGGGCCTGGAAGCCGCCGGAGGCGGCCAGCACCACGGCCGCGGCCTTGAGGTGAGACGGCCTGCGAAACGACGCAGCCGCGGCCACGCCGACGAGGACCCAGGCGCCGTAGCGGGCGAGCGCATCGAGGGTGTCGGGAGCCGAGAGGCTCGCGGGCCACACCGCCGACCGGGTCTCGGGAAGCACCGCCGCCACTTCCTCGCGCAGTGCCAGCGCACGGGGCGCGAGGACACCGAGGGCCGAGGGGGGCAGGGGAGCGAGCTGGAGGAGGCCGATCGCGATCGGCGCGAGCGCGAGCAGGAGCATCGAGGCGAGGGGCCTCGGAAGCGGGGCCCGCTCGCGCAGCAGCAGCGAGATCCCCCAGGCACCGAGCGCGGCGGCAAGGACCTCGAGCGTCGCGACCGCCCATGGCTCGACCGACCCGAACGGGAGAGGCGCAACGACGAGGACCGCGAGCAGCGCGAAGCGCAGCGCCGCTCGCTCTCGCCGGAGCGGGCGATCGGATCCTTCGAGGGCCACGTCCGCAGTCTACGCGCGCAACGCCCGCGCCCGGCGGGACTTCCGGGGCCGCGCGGCCCCGGCCGCTTCGTCCGCCTCCTCGCCTTCGGTGCGGTAGTACCGGGAGGACCGGTAGTACCGGTAGTAGTAGTACCCGGCCTTCTCCGACACCGCGTTCAGGACCGCGCCCGCAACGCGCGCCTTCGACTGCCTCAGGCGCGAGATCCCTTGAGCGAGAGACGTGCGGCTCGTGACCGCGGCCCGGACGACCAGAATCGTCGCGTCCATGCGCGAGGCCAGGATGACGGCGTCTGCGACCTGGAGGACGGGAGTGGCGTCGAAGAGCACGTGATCGAAGCGGCCCTCGCGGTCGAGCCGGTCGAGGAGCGCCTCGAGCCGCGGCGAGTCCAAGAGCTCCGACGGGTTCGGCGGGACCGGGCCGCTCGGCACGGCCCAGAGATTGGGGATCGCGGACTCCCGCAGCACCTCCTCGAACACGGCGTTGCCCGTGAGGTATGTGGTGAGCCCTGCACCGTTGCCGAGGCCGAGCATCCGGTGCACCCGCGGCCGCCGCAGGTCCCCGTCCACGACGGCGACCTTGCGGCCCATCTGCGCGAGCACGATCCCGAGGTTGAGGGTCACCGTGGACTTGCCGTCGCCCGGCTCGCAGGAGGTGACGAGGACGTGGCGCGGGGGCCGCTCGGGGGAGGCGAGGAGGAGCGAGGTCCGCAGGTTCTTGAACGCCTCGGCGACGGCCGAGCGGGGCTCGAGGTGGCTGGCGAGGGCGACGGGGCTCGAGGGCTCCTCGGCGGCCTCCTTGTCTCCCTCGACGGCCCGCAGCGGCTCGTGGAGCGGCACGTGGCCGAGCAGGGCGAGGCCCGGCGCGTGCCGCGCGATGTCCTGTTCGGTGCGCACCGTGTTGTCGAGGTAGTCGAAGAGGAACGCGAAGCCCACCCCGGTCGTGAGGCCGAGGATCGTCGCGAGCAGCACGTTCAGCTTCTTTTTCGGGCTCGCGGGCTCCTTCGGGACCTCGGCCGGGTCCACGATCCGGATGTTGCTCGTGGCGGTGTCCCGGAGCTGCTCGGACGTTTCGGTCTGGCTCTGCCGGGCGACGAGGTCCTCGAGAACCTTGCGGCGGCTCGCGATCTCGGCCTGGAGCTTGCCGTGCTCGATCGCCGCCAGGTTGACGCGCTGGACCTCCTGCTTCTGACCCTCGACCTGCCGCTCGAGCCGGGCGACCTCGGCCCGGGCGCGGGCCACCTCGGACTCGGCGACACCGCGCACCCGGCGGGCGATCGTCTCGGTCTCGGTTTCGAGGCGCCGGCGCGCCTGGTCGAGCTCCTCGCGCAGCTGCTGCAGGGCGGGCCAGTCGGCCTTGAACCGCTCGGCCATCTGGCTGAAACGGCGCTCGACCTCGGCCTGGTCGGCCTTGAGCTTGACGACGAGGGGGCTGTTGAGGACCTCCTGGAGGCCGTCGGGCGGGGTGCGGCGCAGCGCCTCGAGCCGGGCCTCGGCGAGGGCGAGGCGCCCTCGGGCCTGGACGAGCTGCTGGTTCAAGTCGGCGAGGGCCCGCTCGCTGATGTCCTGGGTGCCGTCGCTCAAGGCCAGGATCTCCGCCTTGCGGCTGTAGTCCTGGAGCTGCCGCTCGAGGGCGGCGATCTCGGCCTGGAGGCGGCTGACCTGCTTGGTCAGGAAGTCGCTCGCCGTGGCGGTCGTGCTGTAGCGCGACTCGAGCTGGAACTCGATGTAGGAGGCAGCGAGGGCGTTGGCCACGTCAGCCGCGAGGCGCGGGTCGCGGTCGGTGAAGGAGACCCGCACGAGGTGGCTGTTGCGGACCGGGTCCACCGAGAGGCCGTCCTCGAGGAACTCGAAGGCGGGCTCGAGGGGGTCCTCCGGCTCCTGGCGGTGGCCGAGGAGGCCGCGCGCCCAGTTCATGAGGCGCTCTGCGGGGGAGCCCTTGCGCGTGGCGAACTCGGGGCGGTTGAGGAGGTCCAGGCGCTCTGCTGTCTTCCGGAGGACCGAGCGGCTCTGGAGGATCTTGTACTGCGTCTGGTAGAAGTCCTGGTAGGAGGCCGGGTCCACGCCGACGACGTCCTTGAAGGTCAGGATGTCGGGGCCTTGCCGTTCGATCTGGAGCACGGTGGTGGCGCGGTACTGTGGCGTGACCAGGATGCTCGCGAGAAGGGTCGTCGCCACGACGACGGCGAGCGTGCCGGCGACGACGTTGCGCCGCTCGGAGAGGATCCGCGCGTACTCGCGGAGATCGGGGCGGTCCTCGGCCTCGGAGGCGAGCGGCCAGGACCGGTGGGCGGGGACCGGGGGGGACGGCTCGGTCATCTGCGGCAAGCGCGTCGTCCTCTCGCGGCGGATCGCCGCCGCGTCCGATGAAGTATCGGGATGGAGGGGGACGGAGTCAATACGGTGCCGCCATCGCGGTCATTCCGGCGCAAGCCGGAATCCAGTCTGCGGTGAGAGTCGGACGCCGGCTTCCGCAGGGGCGGCGTTCTACTGCCCGTGTCCGCTGCGACGCCATGGACGGGGCGACGGAGACCCGAGCGCGGCGGCCGCGAACGTGGCGCGCGTGACCTCGAGGAGGACGCGGAGCGGGGTCGGGCTCTCGAGCCCGTCGCGGACCGCGGCGAGCAGTGCCGCGATCTCCTCGGCGTGGCCCTTGCCCGCCGCCCGGACGCGCTCGGCCCTGTTCGCGCGGTAGATCGTGCACGAGCCGAAGTCCTCGAGGATCGCCGACACGCCGCCGGCGTGCACCTCGACCCGCTCCTTGCCGAGCCGCCTCGAGCCGCGCGAGGTGTACAGGATCTGGCCCGCGCTCCCGTCCTCGAATTCGATCTGCACCGCGAGGTCCTCGGAGGGGCCGCGCCCGGCGCCGGCGGCTGTCGCCTGGACCGAGGCGATCCCGGGGTCTCCGGCGAGGCAGGAGAGCAGGTCCACGAAGTGGCAGCCCTCGCCGATCATGCGGCCGCCTCCGACCTCAGGATCGTTGAGCCAGTGGTCGGGAGGCAGCCCCCCCGCATTGACGCGGCAGGTCGCGAGCAGCGGCCCCCGGCCCGCGACCGCCTCGCGGACCGCGCGGACCATCGGGGCGAAGCGGCGGTTGAAGCCGACGAGGAGCAGGCCCTCGGCGGTGCGAGCGGCGGATTCGACCTCCTGCAGGCCGGCCTCGTCGAGGGCGAGGGGCTTCTCGACGAACACGTGCTTGCCCGCTCGCAGTGCCCGGGCGGCGAGGCCCGCGTGCAGGTCGTGCCGGGTGGCGATGAAGCCGAGAGCCCCGGCCGGATCGGCGATCGCCTCCTCCGGGTCCGTCCCGGCGGACCGGAAGCCGAACTTGTTCCGCGCATCCTCGGCCGTGAGCCCGTGCCCGGTGACGACGCGCAGGAGCTCCACGCGCGCGCCGTGCCGGGCGAGCTCGGGCAGCAGGACCGACCGCGCGAAGGAGCCGGCACCGATGAACGCGGTCCCGATGCGACCCGGCACGGCGCGGGTCCGCACCGGACCGGCCCTGTCCGCCGCCCGTGCCGGCGGCGCGTGTGCGGCGATCGGGGTCGGCTCCGGGCTCGGCTCGGCTCCCGCCCCTCCGTAGAGGATGAGCATCCCCATCGGCCGGGGGCCGTCGCGGGCGAGAAGCGCGTCGTAGAGGCGAGGGGCGTCCTCGATCGGGGCCCGGTGCGTGACGAGCGAGGCGACCTCCACTCGCCCTTCGGCGAGCAGGTGCAGGAACGCCTCGAGGTTCCGCGTCTCGGTCCACCGCACGTAGCCCGCCGGGTAGTCGAGCCCCCTCTCCTCGAAGGAGCGGTCGTAGCGGCCGGGCCCGTAGGAGCGCGAGATCCGGAGCTCGATTTCCTTCGCATAGGCGATCTCGCGGGGGAGGCCGAAGGGGACGAGGCCGACGGCGACGACGCGGCCGCGCTCGCGGCACATGCCGGCGGCGGCGACCATCGGGTCGTCCTGGGCACTCGTGGCCGTGACCAGGACGCCGTCCACGCCGAGGCCCTCGGTCCAGGCCAGCGCGGCTTCGACCTGCTCGTCCGTCGGGCCGGCGACACCCGCCTCGGCCCCGAACCCCCGCGCGCGCTCGAGAAGATCCGGGGCGAGGTCGAACGCGGCGACGCGCACTCCTTGCGCGCGCAGGAGCTGAACGGTGAGGAGCCCCAGAAGGCCCAGGCCGACCACGGCCCACCGCTCGCCGAGCTGGGGCTCGCCCTGGCGGACGCCGTGAAGGGCGATGGCGCCGAGCGTGGCGAAGGCCGCGCTCTCGAAGGACACGCCGGAAGGGATCGGGGCGGCGAGGTTGACGGGAACCGAGACGACCTCGGCGTGGCTCGCGTGCCCGGCGCCCGCGCACGCGACGCGATCGCCGACGTGGAACGGGTGGCCCGCCCCGGGACCCACCGCGGTCACCGTGCCCGCCGAGGCGTAGCCGAGCGGGCGCGGCTCGGAGAGCTTCGCCTGCACCTTCCGGTAGGCGGCGAGGACCCCCTCGCGCTTCACCGTGTCGCGGACGCGGCGGACGCGGTCGGGCCGCTCGCGCGCGGTCCGGAGGTAGGAGCTGCGGGCAGCGGACACGACCGCGCGCTCGGTGCCGGGCGAGATCACCGAGCAGGCGTTGCGGACGAGGAGGCATCCCGGCCGGACCGAGGGCTCCGGCAGCTCCACGATCTCGATCGTGCCGGCCTTCGGATCCTGGACGAGCTGCTTCACGGGCGCGCAGTATAGCGCCCGGGTGCGGCCCGGCCGGGGCCGCGCTCCCCTCTACGGAGCGAGCGTGCTCGGGCTCACCGACGGCCCTTCGTCGTCGTCCGTCAGCTCCTCCACGACGATCCCGACGGCGACCGCGAGGCCGATGACGATGAGGGTCGCGGTGAGCGGGTTGTTCCAGACGCTCGGCCTGCCCGCTGTCTTCTCCTCCGCCGCGTTCGCGCGGGAGGGCGCGGGCGCTGCGGACGGCTTGACCTCGAGGTGCACGGTGCGGCTCGTCCCGGCCTCGAGCGCGATCGGCGTGGGGACCACGTACAGGCCGCCGTCGGCCTCGACGGCGAGCTCGTAGGAGGAGGGGGGGAGATTCCGGATCTCGAAGGTCCCGTCCGCGCCCACCGGCGCCGAGGAGTAGACGGAGCCGCTCTTGGGGTCGCCCGCGTGGACGCGCACCGTTCCAGCGAGGCTGTGGCCCGCTGGCGCAGCGATCGTGCCCGACAGCGAAGCGCCGGGGGGCGCTGCGCCTGCGGGCGAGGTGAACCGCAGCAGCGCGGCCGCTACGAGCGCAGCAGTGGGCCGAAGCCACGAGCTGTTACGTGCCATCGGTCAGTCCCCCCTTCTTCGAGGTCCGCCCCAGAGTCGGGCGTTCCGTTCCGCGACGATAGGGACGATCGTCGCGCAAGTCAAGCGTTTTCTGCGTTTCGCTGCCGTCGCCGCCCTCGCCGCGGCCGACGAGCGGTGCCGAGCGGCCTCGGTCCGGCGGAAGCCGGAATCCGGTCGCCGCGGTTCCGAACCCGGCCTCCGCCGGGGAGACGAAGGGCCGGATTTCGCCGGGCTGGCGGGCCACGCCTCGTCGTCGCGGCGGAGGCCGCCTACCCGGGGCGCGCTCAGAACCCGGGGCGGCCGCTGGCGGGAGGATCGGCGCCGCGCTCCCTCCGCTCCTTCACGAGGTCCTCGAGCCTGGCCTTCTGCTCCGGGGTGAGCAGCGCCGAAATCTCGATCACCATGTGGTGGCGCTCGACGGCGATCTGCGACTCGAGGGCCGAAACCGCCGCCGCAGCCTGCCCCACTGCGTCGTCGCTCGCCGCGACGTCGTGGATCGTCCTGGCGAGCGCCTCCCGCGCCTCGTGCATGGACTCCATGGCCTGGCCGAGGGAGCCTTCCATGTAACGCGCGACGATCGCCCGGACCTGCGACGTCTGCTCCTCGGTGAGCCCCAGCTGCTTCGCCATGTGGAGGATGTGGCCCGGGCCCTCGGGACCGTGGCCGGGGCCGTGCGGACCGAAGCCGTGGCCCGCCCACGCGGCGGCGGCGAACGCTGCGGCGATCAGGACGGCCGCCGTGCTCCGCGGCGCGTTTCTCCTCATCTGCTCGCTCCTTTCTCCCGTTCCGGGGCGGGACGCCCGGGTCGCCTCGGGGAGTCGCCCGCACGGGCATTCTATCGCGGTCGGCGGAGCTGCCGATCCTGCTATAGTCCGTGCGGTCCCGGCAGCGCTCGGAGGGAGGTACCGGGGTTGACAGAGCGCGAGCCGCGCGCGCGCATGCTCGAGCTGCTGCGGCAGCACAGCCTCGCCCTCGGCGAGTTCACCCTCGCCTCGGGCCGCCGGAGCGGCTACTACCTCGACACCAAGAAGACGACGCTCCTGCCCGAAGGGGGCTATCTCGCGGCGCGGCTGCTGCTCGAGCTGCTGCGCGAGGAGCGGATCGAGGTGGATGCGATCGGCGGGCCCACCATCGGAGCCGACCCGATCGTGTGCGCGGCATCGGCCCTGACCCATCTCGAGGGCCGGCCGCTGCGGGCGTTTCTCGTCAGGAAGGAGGCCAAGGAGCACGGCACGGGCCGCCGCCTGGAGGGGAACCTCGCTCCAGGCAGCCGCGTGGCCGTCGTCGAGGACGTGGTCACGACAGGGGGCTCGACCCTCGACGCCGTCCGCGCGGTCGAGCAGGAGGGGCATCGGGTCGTGGCCGTGGTGTGCCTCGTGGACCGGGAGGAAGGCGGGGCCGATCGCCTCCGGGAATACCCGTTCTACGCGCTCTATCGAAGCTCGGAGATCCTCGGCGAAGCGCCGTAGTCGGTTCCGACGGTCCCTCGCTCGACGTCAGCGGCCGAGCGTCACGTCCGTCCGTACGTCGCCCCGGCGAAAGGCGAGGTCCAGGACCGCGAGGGATGGATTCCGGCTCGTGCGGGAATGACGAGCAGCGCTCAATCCGACCCCCCCGCGTGTCGTCGTAGAGAGCATCGAGAAGCCGGGCTTCGGGACGAGGGAAGCTCCGAGGTCGCAGCCGGCGAGCGCGTCGCGTCCCCGGAGGGGAGCCTACTCACGCGCCGCAGGGAGCGGGGCCAGGCCGTTGGGCCGTGTGTGGCTCGCCACCTCCCGAATCGCTTCGGAGCAGAAGGTGGCTGCCTGAATCGGGCTCGCCCGAAAGCTCGCCGCGCGCCCTCTCCTCGGGGCCGCCCGAGAGGCGCGGCAGGCACGCTCCGCCTGGCCTCTCGAGGAGTGGGTCGCGGCCGCAGCCGGAGAGGCGAGCGCTCCCCACCCGAACAGCTTCGGGGGTCTCCTCCTCCCGGGCGGGAGGGCTTCAGCGAGCGGGTCCAGGTCAGCCTGCTCGTCCCGGCTGCCGTGCAGGCGGCCTTCGAGGAGGCGCTCGATCTCTACCGGGCCCTTGCGGCGAGCGAGATCCAACGAAGCTCCTCCCGCGGCGCCATCCTCAGCGGGCCAGGTAGAAGGCGGCGATCTCGGCCACGACGCGCTCGATCTGCGCGCGCGTCAGCTCGGGATAGACCGGCAGCGACAGGACCTCCGCGCACGCCCGCTCCGCCTCGGGGAAGTCACCCGGTCGGTGGTCGAGTTCGCGGAAGCAGTCCTGGAGGTGGAGCGGGATCGGGTAGTAGATGGCCCGACCGATTCCGCGCGCGGCGAGATGGTCGGCGAGCCGGTTCCGATCCCGGGCGCGCACCGTGTACTGGTTGAAGATGTGGGTCGAGTGCGGCGCGCGGGGAGGTGGCCGGACGAGGCCTCTCTCGACGAGCCCCGACTCGCGGAACAGCCGATCGTAGAGGTCGGCGTTCGCGGCCCGCGAGCGGGACCACGCGTCGAGGTGGGGGAGCTTCACCCGGAGCACGGCGGCCTGCAGCGCGTCGAGGCGGCTGTTCCAGCCGATGCGCTCGTGCCGATAGCGCTCGCTCTCGCCGTGCACCCGGAGGCTGCGCGCGCGCCGCGCGAGGTCCGCGTCGCGGGTCACGAGGAGGCCCCCGTCGCCGAAGCCGCCCAGGTTCTTCGACGGGAAGAACGAGTAGCAGCCGGCGTCCCCGAGCGTCCCTGCAGCTCCCTCGCGGCCGGTCGCCGACCGGTAGCGGGCGCCGAGGGCCTGGCAGGCGTCCTCGACGACCGCGAGCCCCCGCCTTCGCGCGAGGTCGAGGATCGGGTCCATGTCGGCGCACTGGCCGAACAGGTGGACGGGAAGGATGGCGCGAGCCCGCGGCCCGATCGCGTCATCCAGCCGGCCGGGGTCCA
Source organism: Acidobacteriota bacterium (assembly GCA_037446795.1). GTDB lineage: Bacteria > Acidobacteriota > Polarisedimenticolia > Polarisedimenticolales > JBBIHW01 > JBBIHW01. The sequence continues at coordinate 1,875 of JBBIHW010000082.1, read as the reverse complement.
GGTTGAACGTGTCCGGGCAGATGTCCACGAACGCGGGCCGGGCGCCGACCCGGTAGGCGCAGGACGCGGTGGCGAAGAAGGAGAACGGTGTGGTGAGGACCACGTCGCCCGGGCCGACGCCGAGCGCCGCGAGCGCGATCGCGAGCGCGTCGGAGCCGGAGGCACAGCCGACCGCATGGGGCACGCCGAGGTAGCGGGCGATGTCCTCCTCGAAACCCTCCACTTCGGCGCCGAGGATGAACTGCTGCGAGTCCACGACGCGGTGGATCGCCTGGAGGATCGGCTCCCTCAGCGCGGCGAACTGGGCTCGGAGGTCGAGCAGCGGGATCGGGTCCAAGACGAGCTCGCTCGAGGGCGCAGGGCGCCGGCGGTTTCGACCGGAGGGCGGATTGTACCGGCTCGGCGGACCCTCCGTCATTCCGGCAAGAACCGGGATCCGGCGGCCGGCACCCGGACCCCGGCTCTCGCCGGGGCGAGATTCGGCTTTCGCCGGGGCGGCGTCCGGGGCTTCACGAACGATCCACGCTAGACTCTCCCCCTCGGGAGGCGGCGTGGACGATCGGCTCGAGGCGGCGGTGTGGCTCTACGTGTTCTTCGCGTTCGGGGTGTTCCTGCTCGTCGCTCCGTGGTCGCCTCTTTGGGACCGGGCCGCCATGCTGCTCGGTGGGACCGAGGCCGGGCGATGGGTCGTCGGGGGAGCGGCGCGCGGCGCCGCGAGCGCGCTCGGGCTGCTCGACCTCCTCGCGGCCGCGGCCGAGACTCGGCTGCTCTGGTCGGCCATCAGCCGGGCGTCCTCGTCGTGAGCGGACCGACAAGCGGCGCACGCGAGGGCCCGGGCGCCGGCCTCGAAAGAAAAGGCGGCTCGTTTTTCGAGCCGCCCCGGGAGCGCCTGTTTGCGGCGGTCCCGTTCGGAGGAGGAGGCGAGGAGTCAGGTTCCCGTTTACAAGAACGAGTCGTTCCGGCGCAGCGCGCTCGTCTTGCTCGCAGGCGCGCGCAGGGCCGACCGAACCTTTCCGAGCCACCGGTTCAGCGCGTTCGACCGCCGGAGGAACGGCAGCGGCGGCCTCTGGCGCCGGTCGAGCTTGGCCAGCAGCGCCCCCAGGGCCGGGTGGCTCGGATCCATGAGCAGCCCCCGCTCGCATGCGTCGAGCGCGCGCGTGAGCTTGCCGGCCATCTGATAGACCTTCGCGAGATTCAGGAAGAGATCCGCGTTCGCCTGCTCGCTGCGGGCCGCCACCTCGCACGCGCGCACGGCCTCGCTCGTGGCGCCCTTGGCGAGGGCCACGCTCAGCCCGTAGAAGGACAGGTAGCGCATCTGCGGGCGACGGATGCCGCGTCGCCGCTCGGCCTGGATCGCCGCGTGGAAGAGCGCTTGGGCCTCGGCAGCGGCTCCTTCCGAGAGAGCTGCGAGACCCTTTCTAAAGAGATTCTCCGCTGATAGAATAGCCATGGCACAGCGCCCCGTATTGCTGTTCCCGCGATGAATGTACTGGATCATGTCGCGGGCGACAAGGTGTTTCTTTGACAATGAAGTGACTCCTTTGCCTGTCACACTGGTAGACTCTTATCGTCCATATAGGTACTCGATGGTTTCGGGGACCGGGATGCCGCGGCGGGCGGGGTCGTTGTGGTTGCTTTCCGCCTTCGCGGCGCTTTACGCGGTCTCGTGCGCCACCGCACCGGAGGACACCTCGCGCAGGTTGCTCGCGCTCGCCTCCAGGCCCGACCCCTCGGCGGCGCGAGAGATCCGGGAGGCGCTCGAGGACCGGAGCCCCTCCGTGCGCGCGGCGGCTCTCGTCGCGCTCGCCTCGCTCTCGCCCCGGGAGGCGGTCGCGGCCGCGCAGCAGGCGCTCGCAGATGCCGACCCGGCCGTCC
>JBBIHW010000081.1:0-10832 GCA_037446795.1 Acidobacteriota bacterium | reverse complement strand
CGAAAGGGCGAGAAGAGCGGCGACGAACTAACCATTCTATCTTACAAACAACCCAGAATCAAAAAAAAAAAGAAAAACCGTAGATACTCCGGGCGGCCCTCCCAGCTGTCGATCCAGACCACCTCGAAGCCCGCTTGGCGCGCGTTCCGCCGAACAGCCCTGGCCGTGTTGCAGCGGTAGAGGGTGGGGAAGGTGTCCCGGGGCTCGCGCCCGCGCCTGCGGTTCGCCCAGACGTGGAATGCGTGAGGGGTGAGTCGGGCCACGCAGGGGACGTAGTGCCACTTGCCGGGTGTCTTGGCCAGGAATATCCCGCCCCGCTTGAGGACCCTGTACATCTCGCAGAAGCACGCCAAAGGATCAGAAACGTGTTCCAGTACGTTCGACGAGAAGACCACATCGAACGTCGCGTCCGGGTAGGGGATCCGGCCGGCCGGAAGCGGGAGCAGACGGGCCTCGTCGAGAAAGGGATTCCGGAGCACCACTTCGTCGGGATCGACACCGCAAACGATGCGCGCCCTTCCCCGAAGATTCAGCGCGGCGACTGCCCCTCTCCCGGCTCCGTAGTCGAGGATCGCGTGATGGGACTGGACAACAGAGTCGAGGACCGCTCGGAACCGTTTGTTGTCCCACTCCTCGCCGTAAGCCGGGTACAGCTTCCGATCCATCCATTGGGTGAGCGCGGACATGGTACGCGAGAAGTCGCCGGTCCGTCAGCGCTCGGCGTCGAAGTCGAACAGAGCCAGCCCGACCACGAGCGGAACGAGCAACAAACCCCAGGTCAGGATCAGAGCGGCCGCGTCGGCCCGCACCTCTCCCAGCCCGGCCACCACCGCGGCGGGAATCAGCACCCGCGCGGCCCGGGTCTGCAACCCGCCTCGCATGCCCGAGACCGCGTATGCCGAAGCTGTGCGGCACACGAGACCGAGAAGAAAGCCGCTACCGATCACGCCGAGCCAGCCAAAATTCACCCAGAACTCACCCAGGACCGTCGGGGCGACGCTCAGACCACCGCGAGGGTCGTAGAACGGCCCTTCGTAATAGCGGGTGACCTCTTTCCCGATCCCGATCGGCTTGTCCGGCCAGACAGCCCTGGGAATGAAGCCCAGGAGCGCGATGGCGAGGGTCCTCCCGCGCCTGAAGGGCTCGTAGGCCGGGAACACCTCCATCACCTTGCACGCTCCGCTGAACGGACCCTCGATCGCAGTCACATAACCCATGTGGAGTCCACGCCCCGTCTGGCTGTATCGGATTCCTTCGGTCAACCCCAGCATGGCGGTCACGGGCTTGTGACGCACCGCCCCCCACACCGAGAAGAACACCAGGATTCCCGCCAGCAGGACCGCCGCGCGCACCTTGGGCAGGGTCCGGGCTCCTCTACGCAACAGCCACATGGTCGTGATACCGAAGAAAAGAAACAGAAGGTACTTCCGCACCCCGAACAACACGCCGTAGAAAACGGCATCGAAGAGCAACAATGCGGACAGCGAAACAAACTCCCTCTTGCGAGGGCGCGGCGCACGGATCACGCGCCACGCCAAAAGAAAGGTGGCCAACAGGAGCGCGACCATGCAAAGGGCGAAAAGCGGAGGCGTCTTTCGCGCGCCGTACGGCGTGCGAAGCGTAGCCAGGAGTCCTCCCTGATGCTGGACCCATGCGATGGAGCCCACGACGCCAGTCATCAGAACGGTCGTCTCGAACCACCAGGCCGGAAGTCTCCGACGAGCCGGCTCGAAGCCGGGCAGAAGCTCGGCAAGCAGGACCCCCAACCGCACGTAGGAACCGAGGATGAATGCCAGAATCATCACGAGGAACGCCAGCATCGTGGCCGCGATCGCCTCCGGCTGCGGGGGCGTGAAAAACAAGGTCGGGGTGAAGCCCCAGATCATGACCACGATCGGTCCCAGAATGAAGAATTGAGCGAGGAAGACATTGGTCAGGACGAAGGGATCGCAAAGAAAGGGAATCCGTCGTTCCGGCCGGTACAGCAACACCACGAACATGGCCGTGGCGGCCAGGCCCATGAGGGCGACTGAATGGACGAACTTGGCATCGGCGAGCTGATCAAGGCCGAGGAGAAGCCCGCAGACGACGCCGACTCCCGCGAAAAGGACGAGCCGCGACCACCTTCTCATCGCTCTTCCTCCCCGTGCAGTCTCGCTCTCCGGCGCCTCGCCCCGCCCAGGGGCCTGCGCGAACAGCCTACAACATGGCGCGTTCGGGCGCGAGCCGACGCTCGCGAGGGATCACGGTGCCGGCCTCGGACTCAACGGACGTTCCCGCGATCGCCCCACGGGAGATCGCCGACAGCCCTGCCGGAATCTCGGGCCGCGAGCCGCTGAAGTCCAGCCCTCACCTCCGTTGGTGTGACGCGACCCAACCAGGCGAAAAGGAGGGTGAGGACGATGCACTCGAGAACGGCCTCCGGCCAGACCGGGTCGCGGAAGACCGAAATACCTGTGGCCGCGAAGCCGCACACCCACGCCGCCCGCAGCCGCGGAAGCGCCGGGAAACCGAACCGCCGGAGCACGATCAAGATCGTTCCCTGGCGGACGAGAGACCCCGCGGTGACTGCGAGCGCAGCGCCCGACAGACCCAGGAAAGGAATCAGAATCGCCGACAGACAGGTCGCGCAAACGACGTAGATCACGGACATCACCAGGTAGCTTCGGAGCGCTCCCACCGCCGCGACCACAGCGGGTCCGACTTGTGCGACAGGTCCAGCCAGAGCGCTCGCCGCGACGAGGCTCAGCGCTCGGCGATGATCCCAGAACCCGGGGCCGAACACTGCCATGGCGCTGCCTGCAAGCAGGGAGAGTCCCACCACCGTGGGAAGCAGAAGGATCAGCATGGCGTTGATGGCCGACGCCACCTGCCCGAACCCTTCCCGGCGGAAGCCGGACGCCTCGAGCCTGGACATTGCCGGTCCCAGGACGGAGGCTACCGTGGTCGGAACGAAGGACAGGAGCAGGACGTAGCGCAACGCAGCCTGGAAATGTCCCAGCGACTCCACATCCATCCAGAGCAGGATGAGGGTGGGCGTGAGCTGCTGGTGGGCGTAGTTCACGATGGTCGAAACATGGGTGTCGAAGACGACCGGCCAGAACCCCCTGGGCAGCGTCCAGCGAAGGGGCGCGGCCTGGCGAAGCTCTTCACTGTCCGCCAGCAGTGCAATCCCGACGGCGGCCCCTGCCCAGTACACCCACAACGCCGTGGACCAGACGAAGCGCGACGGATCCTCCGCGACGGCTTCGCGCCAGGCGCCGACCGCGACTGCCGTGGCCAGGAAGAATCCGACGACGACCGCCTTCTCCGTCGCGACTGCACGCTCGGGCCGGAGCGTTCCGTACAGAAAGTACGCGGATAGACCCCATACGATGCTGGCCAGGAGCACGGCGGCGACCACGAGGGACGAGGACGGCCCGCCGAATCGTCGGAGGAGTGCGGTGACGGGCGCCGGGGCCAGCCAGGACGCGAGGAGGGCCAGGGCGCCGAAGATGAAAAGGTTGATGCTGGCGTACGTCAGGAGGAATCCCAAGCGGCTGCGGATGGGAACAGCGGGGGTGAACCGAACGAACACGAGGTGTCCCCCGAGGACGAAGAAGGTGTAGTAGGTCGAGATGACAACCACGATGGCGCCGTAGTAGCCGAGAGCGTCGGCCGAAATGCGACCGAGCATGATGTTGGTGAGGAAGGAAAGCGGCAGCGAAGCCAGGTTGAGCAAGAACACCCAGCGCACGCCGGCAGTTGCGCGTCTCTTGATATCGCCGACGACGTCTCTCATGCGCTCCGAAGGGTGATCGCGCGGTGCGCCCATCTGCTGGACTCGGGCCGCCGATGCTGGGAACCCGCCCTCGAGCCCGTCGGCGCCCCCTCTTGCCGGTCCTGTCCGCGGAAGCCGGTCCCGGAAAGGCACCGGGCGCCGCCGACGCCTCCGCGCGCTCCCGCGACTTCAGAAGGTACCACGCCCGCGACTCGGGCCGTGGTCGCATCCTCGTTCCGTCCCCGGGCCCGGCCTCCGGGGACCCCCGTGTCGCGGGGCTCCCGCCCTCGAGAGGCCACCTGCTACGATAAGAAGCTGCACTGCGGGGGCACCCCGTCGGGGTGCAGGGCGCGAGAGGCAGCCATGGATCGAAGGGGCTGGGTCGCCATCAAGGCGGACGCCTTGATCCGGTGGATCATGTGGCGGACCCTTTCTGGCCGACTGCCGCTGTACCTCGTCACCGAGTACCCGAAGTCCGGCGGAACGTGGTTTTCGCAGATGCTCGCCGAATGCCTCGCGGTCCCCTACCCGCAGAACCGAATGCCCCGTCTGGAGCCCTGCGTCATGCACGGCCACCACCTCTACCATCCCGCGTTCCGGAACGTGTTCTGCGTGGTACGGGACGGCCGGGACGCGCTCTGCTCGGCGTACTTCCACGTCCTCTTCGATCATGGCATCAACCGCCTGCTCGTGAGAAAGTTCAGGGCGAACGTCCCGTTCCGCGACTATGACCGGGTGCAGGAGAACATGCCAGCGTTCATCGAGTTCATGTTCACCGCTCGCGATCGCGGCCCGTTCAAGTTCACATGGAGCCAGTTCGTTCGAAGCTGGATCGACAAGGGCGTGGAGGTGGTCAAGTACGAGGATCTGCTCGCGGACGCCTCCACCACCCTGCGCCGCGCGCTGCGCAACGTGCTCGGGCTCGACGTGAACACCGAGCGTCTGCGAGAGGTGGAGCGCAAGTACGCCTTCGAGGCCGTCGCGAGGCGCAGGCCGGGCCAAGAGGATCGCCGCAGCTTTCTGCGGAAAGGGATCGCAGGGGACTGGCGGGAAAAGTTCTCGCGCGAAGCGCGCCAGGTGTTCGACCATTTCGCCGGTGAAGAGCTGATCCTGATGGGATACGAACCCGACCACACATGGGTGGATCGTCCTCGGGAGCCGCACGGATGAACCGAGCCGAGATGTGGGACCCGGAATGGGGTCCGAGGCTCGAGCCGAGACCGCGGCGCGTGCGAATGGCCGTGAAGCGGGCTCTGGCGAGGATCGTCGCGGCCGGACGCCCCGCCGACGACCAGCGCCGAGGTGTGGCGATCCTCGCCTACCACGGAACCGGAGCCGCCCGGGGCCGGCCGTGGTGGATGGACTTCGCCGGGCAGATGGCGCGGCTGGAGGATCTCGGCTACCGGGTCGTTCCGCTAGAGGAGGCCGTGGAGCTTCTCGCGCGCGGGGAACCGCTCCAGCGACCGACCCTCGCGATTACCTTCGACGATGGCTTCGCCAACAATCTCGACGTCGCCTTTCCGGAACTGCATCGCAGGGGTTGGCCCGCGACAGTCTTCGTAACCACGGGTTGGCTCGGGCGGCGGCCCTTCTTGACCCCGAGAGAGCTGCAGGGTCTCGCCGCACTGGGAATCGAGGTCGGCAACCACACGCACACCCATCCCGACCTTACGCGGCTGGCGCCGGCAGGAATCGAGCGCGAGGTAATCGAGTGCTCCGAGCGGGTGGAGCAGCTCACGGGCCGCAGGCCGAGACACTTCTGTTACCCCAACGGTGCGTACGATCGCCGCGTCCGGGACGCTGTGGCTGCCGCAGGGATGGAAGCCGCCTGCACGGGCTGCGTCGGTTTCAATCGCCCCGGCCGAGACCGCTACGAGCTGCTCCGCCTCACGGTCGAGCGGGGTGACGGCCCGCGGGAGTTGAGGGCACGCCTGGCCGGAGGCTATGACTTCCTGGGACTTCGCTACGGGCGCGGCCCCCGCGCTTGATCCTCGGTAGCTCTCGATGTGACGCGAGGCGCCACGGGCTTCAGGGACGTGCGCGAGACTCCGCCGGTCGGCCCGCCCGCGAGCAGGTCGCTCGACGTGCCGCTTCCGCGGCGCATCGTCTACTACGCCCTGCTCGCCGGCTCCCAGGCCCTCGCGACCTGCATCATCCTGGAGGTCGCCTGCCGCATCCTCGACCCGCTGGGGATCTCCTACTACCCCGAGACAGCGGCCTACATGGATACCATGTTGCTCGAGGAGCCGATCGGTTACCGAAACCGCCCCGGGCTTCGGGGCACGTTTTGGGGTGCACCCGTCGTCATCAACTCCCTCGGGCTGCGAGATCGCGAGATTCCGGCCCAACCGGAAAAGAACGAGATTCGCATCCTGATTCTCGGAGACTCCGTCCCCTTCGGAGTCGGAGTCGAGTACGAAGCGTCCATACCGCACCAGTTGGAACGGGAGCTCAACGCGAAAGCGTCCCCATGGAGGTTCCGGACCGTGAACATGGGTACGCCCTCTTACAACACAGAGCAGGAGCTCTTGCAGCTCAAGACTCTCGGATTGAAACTCCAGCCGCGCATCGTGCTGCTCATGTACATGGAAAACGACATCGAGCCGAAAATGTGGATCTTCGACAAGCGTCGGCTCTGGTACGTGGATCTGATCCAGCGCAGCTACGCCGCCTGCCTGGCGACGCACGTCCTCAAGAGGGTCGCGGGCATCGGCCCGATCGGGGAGATCAACCTCGCGCACTATAGCGCCCGCAGCCCACGCTGGGCGATGGTGGAACGCTCCCTGGCGGAGATGGCCAGCATCTGTCGGACCAACCGGATCCACTTCGTGGTGTTCACGTTTCCCAGGAACGACTTCGTCGCTCAGGTGGGGACGCGGGAGGGGTTCCCCGTGATCAGCCTGTGGGAGGATCTGTACTGGACGGGGCGCTCTCCGCGAGACTATGCGAACTCCGCGACGGATGCCCACCCCAACGCGGAGGGCAGCCGCGTCTACGCGTCGCTGATCGGCGCGCACCTCTCGAGGCTCCGAGTTCTGCCGACCGGGGAGAAGCCTTGAACTCGTTCGCCGGCCAGGAGATGCCCTTCCCCAGGGGGGTAGCGGTCGAGAGGGTTCTCGTCGCGAGCCCGCGCGACCACGATTCGACTCTCCCGGGGCGTGCAGGTGCCCGTCCCCGAGTGCCCGGAGGCGCCCGCGGTGTCCCGCTCCGACGCCCTCTCGGACGAGTATGAAGATCCTCTACCTCTCCCAGTACTACCCTCCCGAAATGGGGGCGCCGGCGGCCCGGGTGTCGGCGATGGCGCGCCGGTGGGCGGGTCTCGGGCACCGGGTCACGGTGCTCACCGCCTTCCCCAACCATCCGAGCGGCGTCATCCCCGGGCGCTACCGCGGCCTTTACCGCCTCGAGGAGGACGATCAGGGGGTCCGGGTGCGGCGTTGCTTCATCTACCCGGCTCCCAACCGGGGCGTGTGGCTTCGAAGCGCCTGCTACGCCTCCTTCGCCGTCTCCTCTGTGCTCGAGGGCTACCTCGCGCCCGAGCGCCCCGACGTGGTCCTCGCCACCTCGCCTCAGCTCCTGGTGGCCCTGTCCGGCTGGACCGTGTCGCGGCTGAAGGGCGTCCCGCTCGTCGTGGAGATCCGAGACCTCTGGCCTGATTCCATCGCTGCCGTGGGCGCGCTCGAAGCGGACTCCCTCGCGATGAGCGCTCTCCGGCTCGCCGAGCGGTTCGTCTACCGGCAGGCCGACTTGATCGTGTCCGTCACCGAGTCCTTCGTCGAGCACCTCCGCCGCAACGGGGCCCGCCGCGTGGTCGTCATCATGAACGGCGCAGATCCGGGCCTGTTCCGTCCCCTCGAGGACACCGCAGCCGTCCGGAAGCGCTTCGCCCTCGGCGACCGCTTCGTGGCGTGTTTCGCCGGCACCCTCGGCATGGCCCACGGCCTCGAGACCGTCCTGGACGCCGCCGAGGTGCTTCGCGATGACCCTCGCTTCCTGTTCTGGCTCGTCGGCGACGGCGCCCGACGGGCCGAGCTCGAGCGGGAAGCGAAGCGCAGGGCGCTAGAGAACGTCCGGTTCGAGGGCCAGGTGCCGCGGGAGGAAGTGCCCAAGATCCTGGCCACGGTGGATGCGGCGCTCGTGCTCCTGAAGCCAGATCCGCTCTTCGAGTCGGTCCTGCCCTCGAAGATGTTCGAGGCCATGGCCGCGGGCCGGCCCGTCGTGCTCGGAGTCCCGGGAGAAGCGAAGCGACTGCTCGACGAAAGCGGGGGCGGAATCGCGATTCCGCCCGGAGACGCCTCTGCTCTCGCGGCAGCCGTCCGGCGGCTCGCGTCGCACCCGGAGGAAGCGAGCACCATGGGGGCGAGGGGACGGCGGTTCGTCCTCGCCCGCCACTCCCACGACGCCCTCGCCCGGCGATACCTCCAGGAGCTTGAGCTCTTGGTGTCGAACTCGCGCGGGTAGGCGGTGCGCGGCTCACGGCAGGTCGCTCCCGCGCCCGACGGCAACGGCCTTTCTAGAACCAGCCGAACCCGATCCCGGCGAGCGCGATCGTCTTGCGGAATCCAGCCGAGTCGAAGCTCGAGGTGCGCCGATGATGGATCAGGGACAGCCGGACGAACACTCGGTTCCCCATCGAGAGGTCGCCGAAACCTTCGACGTAGACCGTCCGGTCGCGCCGAATCACCTTCGTGGAGGGCTCCTGGAGCTGTGCAACGGGTCTCGAGTACCGGCTCTGCGAGAACGACATGCGCACGCCGGTCCGAGTTGCGGACACCAGGCGGCGCTCGAAACGGGCGCCGATCTCGTCGTGCACGTAATAATCATTGGCGGACAGGTCGTCGCCGAAGAGAAAAAAAGAAGGGAGGACCCGCCGCGTGGCGGAGAAAGCGAGGCTCGAGGAGGGACCCGGCGAAAGGTCCGCCATGGCCTCCCAGGCCGGGCCACGATACTCGCTCAGGCGGCCCTCGCTCCGGAATTGAGAGACAGCCCTCCCCGCCAGGACGCTCCAGCGTGCCGTGGGTCCGAGCCGCCCCCTGAGGCCCGCGAGGCCCAGGGCACTCTCCTCCCGGCGAAACGGGGGCGTGGCGGCCGTTCCAGCCGCGCTCGTGAAATGGTCGAAGCGCCTCGCCTCGACGGCCGAGAGCACGGACAGCCGAGGCGAGAGGGGCTCGAGATACTCCACTCGCCCGCTGTAGCCGCGGTATTCGAAGAAGTTCAGCACGGTGCTCGCGGGAAAGTCGAGGTCTTGACGAGCGATCGAGAGGGTGTACCCACGCCTGCCGGAGACATCCCTCCGGAGATCCAAGAAGTAACCGTTCAGCGTGTAGGGCGTGCCCTGAAAGACTGCTTCACCCCCGGGATCGAAGGTCTGCGTCTCGGCCAAGCCGAGATCTCGAGAGGCCCCCAACGTCAGCCGGTCGCGGGTGCCAAAGAGGAGGGAAAGCTCGCTCGAAAAGGATTGGGACCAGTTCCGACCGGGCAGACGCACCTTCGCATAGCGGTGGAGCCCGGCCTCGTAGGCCAGCTTCAGATGACTGTTCCGGAAGAGCAGGTTCGCGTCGAGCCGCGCCTGCGTTCGCACCACCGAGTCAGCGATCCTTCCAGACTCTTCCTCTCGGTAGAAAACGTTCGAGTCGCGCACGAGCCCCACGGCCACAGCGGGGGCGAACACCCACGGACCCACGGCGAACCCCTCCGGGGGTCGTTCCTGTGCGCGCGCCCGGGGCAGCCCGACTCCGGCGGCAAGAAGCTGATGGACGAGGACCGCCGCCGCGACGGTTCGAGGGCGCAGAGACCCGGCGCAATGAAGTCTTCCGCGGACCCCGGCGGGCGCTCGTGCACCGTCCGTGGGTGCGTCCTCGGTCCCGAGCTCGCAGATGTGCGCGGGCCGGACCTTCCCGGCCTCTGGCCGTGGCAACATTCAGCGGGATTCTACTCGACGGACGGATCCGACGCCGGGGAGCCCCCGGCTGGCGCTCGTGTCCGCCACAGGCTCTTGACGCGGCGGACTCCCGCGCCTGAGGACGAGCCGCTGGTACAGGACGAGCGCGGTGCCGCCGAGCCCGAGGGTCGCGACGAGCGCCAGGGCGAGCCAGAGGCTGTTCGCCACCACGCTGGCGAGCGCCGCCAGCGCCAGCAGAACCGAACCCGCGTAGAGCGCCAGCACCGCCGACCGCTGGCTCAATCCGAGATCGAGCAGCCGGTGGTGCAAGTGCGCCCGATCGGGCTGGAACACACGGTGGGAGTTCCGGACGATGTAAAGGAGGCGCCTGCCGTTTCCGTTGCTGTCGCGACCCAGGCCGCCGAGCCGGCGCAGGATGGCCAGGGCGGTGTCGAGGATGGGAAGGCCCAGCACCAGCAGCGGCGCCACGACGGCGACCACGGTCGCCCCCTTCTGGCTCCCGCGGATCGAGATCACGGCGAGGACGAACCCCAGGAACATGCTCCCGCTGTCGCCGAGGAAGATCTGCGCCGGGTTGAAGTTGAAGCGGAGGAATCCGAGAAGGCTGCCCACGAGCGCGATGCTCGTCGCGACCACGCCCTTGTTGCTCATGTGGAACGCGATCACCGCCACCGCAGACGTCATGATCAAGGCCGTGCCGGCGGCCAGGCCGTCGAGACCGTCAATCAGGTTGATCGCATTGGTGATCCCGACGATCCAGACCACGGTCACGGGCAGAGACCAGATGCCGAGCTCGAGAGGGGGGCCCGCGAGCGGGCTCGCGAGGGCCTCGATCCGGAATCCCGCGGCCCAGGCCAGCAAGGCCGCGCCGAGCTGGCCGGCGAACTTCGTGGCGAATCTCGCGCCCCGGAGGTCGTCCATGAGGCCGAGCAGGAAGACGCCGAAGCTCGCGGCGCCCATCCAGCGCCAGTCAATCGTGACATAGGCGGTCGAGAACAGCGCGCCCGTGACATAGGCTGCATAGACGACGCCCACGAGGAAGCCGAAGACGACGGCGATGCCGCCGATGCGGGGAATGGGCCGCCGGTGGACCTTCCGCGGCCCGGGCAGGTCCACGGCCCCCACACCGTCGGCGAGCCGGATCACCCCCGGGGTGACTGCCCACCAGGC
>JBBIHW010000080.1:0-10843 GCA_037446795.1 Acidobacteriota bacterium | reverse complement strand
CGCCACCCCCGCGAGCGCCCTCCCGGCCGCAGGCGCTTCCCCCGAAGGCCGCGCCACCGCCTCGCGCGGTCGCTCCCCCTCCGCAGCCGCAGAAGCGGCCGGAGGCCGCCCGGCCAGCGAGCCCGGGAAAGCACGACCGCCCGGCGCGGCGACCGCAGAAAAAGGACAGGGACTGAAGCGCAGCGGCCGAGAGCGCGGACACGGAACTCGCCGACACCCGGAATCCCCCTCGCCGGGTGTCGGCAGGAGCCGGCGGGTTGGCCGCCGGCTCCTTCTTTTTTCCACCGCCGAGGTCGCAGCGCCGTCGTTCGCGACTTGACAGCCCCACCCCCGGCGTCTTATCCGAGCGATCGGCCGGCCGCTGCGCCGGCCGGACCTGCAAGACAAACGAAGACGGAAGGAGGTGCGAAACGATGTTCGGTCGCTACGGCTTGTTCGACGAGGTGAGCAACCTGTTTCGCAACGTGGACAACCTCTTCCGCCGCGCGCTCGAGGAGGTCCGTTCCCCCTTCGAGTGGACCGGTCGGCACCTGCTCCCGGCCCGGGCGACGACGGACGTGAGCACGGGAGCGACCTCGCTGCCCGCGCCGTCCAGCCCGTGGTGGCTCGCCGGCTATCCGAGCGGCGAGTGTTTCACCCGGGATGGCCGTCTCGTCTTCCGGCTGGAGGTGCCCGGGGTGGACCCGAACGAGATCGAGGTCACGCTGACCGGCAACCAGCTCTGGGTTCGCGGCGAGAAGAAGGAGGAGCACAGGGGCAACGAGGGGAACTTCTACTTCCAGGAGATGCAGTACGGACGCTTCGAGCGAGTCTTCACGCTGCCCGAGGGTGTGAAGACCGATGACGTCAGGGCGACGTACCACAACGGAATCCTGGAGGTGACGCTTCCCGCGGACGAACTCGCCGCCTCGAAGAAGATCCCCGTCGAGGTCGCTGCCCCGAGCAGGAAGGAGGCCATCAAGGCCGCCTGACGCGTTCCCTTCGTCCGACCGGGGGAAAAGGGCCGGACCAGCCGGCCCTTTTCTTTTCGCTCGCAGGGGGGAGCGTCAGGCCCGCGCCCGACCGCGCTCGGCCAGCGCCTTGAGCAGCCTGTCGTGGATCCCGCCGAACGCCCCGTTGGAGAGCACCGCGACCACGTCTCCGGGACCGGCGGCCGACGCGAGGTGGGCCACGATCGCCCCGACGGTCGGCAGGAAGCGGGCGGGTTTGCCGCGATCGGCCAGCGCCCGCACGAGCCGGTCCGGGTCGAGGCGCACTTCCGGCGGCAGCTCCGAGGCGCCGTAGACGTCGGCGACGATCACCTCGTCGGCGTCGTCGAAGGCCTGTGGGAGCCGGTCCTGGAAGACGTTCCTGCGCAGGGACCAGGAGCGAGGCTCGAGCACGGCCCAGACCCGGCGTCCCGCATAGCGCCGCCTGACGGCCCGCAAGGTCTCGGCGATCGCCGTCGGGTGGTGGGCGAAGTCGTCGAGAACGAGAACGCCGTCCGCCTCCCCCCGCACCTCGAGCCGCCGCCGCACTCCTTCAAATCTGGCCAGGCCGGAGACGATCTCCTCGGCCGAAAGCCCCTGCTCGGCGCTGGCGGCGACGACGGCCAGGGCGTTGCGGACGCTGTGCTCGCCGGGCAGGCGCAGCCGCGCCCGCGCGAACGGCCTCTCCTGCCGGAGGATCGTGAACGTGGATCCTTCGGGTCCCTCCTCGATCCCGGTGGCGCGCCACGCGCCGCGCTCGAGGCCGAACCCTTCGACCCTGCAGAGAACCCCTGCGGTGACCTCGCGCGTCGTGGCGCAGTCCTCGTGGCGGACGAGCAGGCCCCGTCCGGGGATCAGGTTGCCGAGCCAGCCGAAGACGCGCTTCACCTCGTCGAGGTCGCGGAAAATGTCGGCGTGGTCGAACTCGACGGTACCGAGCACCGCCGTGTCGGGCTTGTAGTGCATGAACTTCGGCCCCTTGTCGAAGAAGGCCGTGTCGTACTCGTCGCCCTCGATCACGAAGGCCGGCCCGCGACCGAGCCGATAGGGCCGCGGCAGGTTCACCGGCATTCCGCCCACGAGGAATCCCGGGTCGCGGCCGGCGCTGTGGAGAACCCAGGCGAGCATCGCGGTCGTCGTCGTCTTCCCGTGCGTGCCGGCGACGACCACGGCATGCCGCCCCGCGAGAAACCGCTCTCGGAGGACCTGCGGCATCGAGGCGAAGGGAAGACCCCGGTCGAGCACCGCCTCCGCCTCCGGATTGCCGCGCCGCACGGCGTTTCCGATCACGACCAGGTCGGGCGCGGGATCGAGGTGGGCGGGATCGAACCCCTCGTGGACCACGACGCCGAGCTCGGCGAGGAGGGTCGAGGTCGGGGGGTACAGCTTTCCGTCCGAGCCGCTGACGGCGCAGCCGCTCTCCTGGAGGAGCCCGGCGAGAGCGGCCATCCCGACCCCCCCGATCCCGATCAGGTACACGCGCTCCTGCGCCCCGCTCACCGCCCCTCCCTGCGGAGGAGGCTTTCGAGAAGGGCCTTCTCGCGTGGATTCCGGTGGGCTCGTTCGAGACCCTCTTCGAGGATGCGGTCGAGGTCCAGACGGACTTTCGGGCTTCGCATCGTTCCTCCGATCCGGAGCGGAACCTCGAGCCGGTCGTCCCGCCCCACACGGAACCGCAGCGCCGGGACCCGCCCGACCACCTCGGCGGTGACCTCGGCGGAAAACCGAGCCACCGTCTCGAGGGCGAGGCTTCCATCGAGGCCGATCGCCCCGCGCCCCTCGAGCGCGAGCTGCTCGGACTGAAAGACGAGATCCCGCGTGGCCGCGATCCCACGCTCGATCCCGAAGCTGGCGGAGAGCGTTTCGAACGGCGTTTCGTCCCGGGCGGTGCTGCGGCCCGAGACGAGGTCGAGCGCCGAGAAGAGCTGGCCGAGAAGCCCCACGCCCCGCAGCCGTCCGTGCCGTACCGTGACACGGGCAGCACCGGTCCCTACGCGCGGGCGTCCCGTCAAGAGCCCGTCGCCCGAGACCGAGAGGTCGAGCGAGCCCTCGCCCTCGAGCCACGTCGCCCCGACCCCGGCCGCGGAGCACAGCGCGCGGACGTCCACTCGCTCGACTCCCGCCCGCAGCTCGAAGGGCGCGCCCTCGCCTGCGAGGTCCACGTCGAGCCGGCCGCGGCCGCGCCCGCCGTAGGCACCGAAGGCGAGCTCGTCGAAGGCGAGCCGCCCACGGTCGAGCCCGACCCGAGACCTTACCCCCTCGACCGAGAGCCCCGCGACCCTCGCGAGCGCGACATCCACCGTCCCGCTCGCCGCGACGGCGGAGAGGAGGGAGCCCCGAGGGGATGCGACGCCGGCCTCCCCGGCCCAGCTCTCCCGAAACAGCCAGGAGCTCGCAGCCCGCGGCCGCGGCGCACCGGACGCGAGCTCGCGAAGCATCTGGTCGAGGTCCACGAGCTCGGAGCGCAGCTCGAACTCGAGCTCGGACCGGCCGCCCGTGCAACGGAAGCCCACGCGACCTTCGGCCGAGGTGCGCCCGACGCGCGCGCGCGCGTCCAGCTCGCCTCGTGGCCGCCAGCCCTGGATCCCCTCGACCGTGCCCGACGCACGTACCTCGACGGGTCCGGCCCGCGCCCGCGCCCGCTCGACGACGACGCCATCCCCCGCGAGGCGCCCCGCGAATCCGAGCCCCCCTTCCGGCCTGCTCTCGAAGGCGGCGAGCAGCCCCCGAGCCTCCCCCTCGAAGACCCACCCGCCGTGCGCGGCGCGAAGCCGGAGCCGGCCCGAGCCGTCCACGACGAGCGGGACGCCGGAGGCTGCGAGCCGCAGCCCCGTGACGGAGACACGGCGCGGCTCGAGCCTTCCTCGAAGCAGCGCGAGAAGGGAAGGGCGCAGCGTCAGCGAGCTCGCTTCGAGAGGTGACGGAGCCTCGCCGTCCGCCGCGGCTGCCGGCTGGCCGACGCGCACCCCGCCGAGCCGCACGGCCGGCCCGGTCCACAGCGAAAGGCGGGCCGGCCCGAGCGAGACGCGCGCGCCCAGGTACCGGGACGAGCGAGACTCGAACCGCCCGACCCACGCGTCGAGCCGCGCGACGCGAGGGAGGACGAGCGCGACCACCAGCCACAGGCTCGCCCCGCCTGCGGCGAGCAGGAGAAGGCGTCCCCCGAGGTGGCGCACCCCCCCTCACTCCACGACGAACCGGGCATCGGGAGCGTCCAGGTACAGCCGCGCGATGCGCTTCCCCCGGCGGGCGCGCACCAGCGCCTTCCACCGCTCCTGCCTCAGCAGCTCCTGGATGCGCGGAAGCGCGAGGGTCGCGGCCCGCTCGCCGGCCTCGATGCAGTGGTGGGCCGCGCCGAAGTCCGCCCAGTGAACGTCGCCCACGGAGGGCTCGACGACAATGTCGGCGAGTCTGCGGGCGAACGATCCCAGCACCGAGTCCTTGATGGCATTGGCCCGGAACAGGACGTCCATGCCCCGGCTGTACTCGCCCTGGGAGGGCAGGGTCGGGGAGATGTCCACGGCGATCACCAGGTCCGCCCCGAGCCGGTAGGCGGGAAGCACCGGGATCTTGTCCACCCAGCCCCCGTCGATCAGCAGCCTCCCGTTCATCCGTACCGGCGGCAGCACGCCCGGGATCGCGGCGCTCGCCGCCGCGGCCTGGCGGAGGCTGCCGGTGCGAAAGACCACCTCCTGCCCGGCGTTCAGGTCGAGCGCGACGGCGGCGAAGGACAGGGGAAGATCCTCGATGCGGACATCCGGGAGGATGGCGGCCATGTTCTGCGCGAACTCCTCGGCGCGGACGAAGGACTGGCGCACCGCGGACACACCGTAGAACATCGCCCGCCGAACGAGCTCCGTGACCCCGTTCCAGAACCTCTGGCGTTCCTCGCGCGCCTCCTTGAGGAACGACAGGCGCATCCTCCGGAACGCGGGGCTCGAGAGAACCTCCCGGATGCGTCGCTCGACCTCGTCCGGGTCGAGCGTGGCGGCGAACGTGCCGCCGATGATCGCCCCCATGCTCGTTCCCGTCAGGATGTGGACCGGGACCTCGGCCCGCGCGAGCACCCGGAGGACGCCCACGTGGGCGAGCCCCCGCGCCGCCCCGCCGCCGAGAGCGAGGCCGACCTTCGCCCACCCGGAGGACCGTTCCGCCATCCCGCCTTCGGGTCCTCGCTCGCGGGCGGCAGCGGCGAGTCTGTCTGGCTTCCGCTCCACGCACAGAACATAGGGTCGCGCCGCGCCGCCGCGCCATGCCTGCTTCCCGCATTCTATGACGCGGCGCAGACCGCGATCCGCGCGACCGAAGGCGCGCAGCTTGACACCGCGGCGCGGAACCGTGGTAGGGTGGTGCCGCCGTGACGGCGATCGCTCCTCTACCCCGCATTACGATCGGAGACGATGGCAGGTGGGACCTCGCCGGGGCGAGGTCGCAGCAGGCGGAGATTGCCCGGGCGATCGTCGAGGAGGACCCTCCCGGACCCATCCGGACGGTCGGGGGCGCGGACGTGGCATACGACCGCCGCGAGCGCGTGCTCCACGCGGCCGTCGTCGTCCTCGACCCCGCCTCGCTGGAGGTCATCGAGACAGCGGACTTTTCCGGGCGCGCGGAGTTCCCGTACGTGCCGGGCTACCTGTCGTTTCGGGAGACCCCCGCGATTGTCGGCGCCTGGTCGCGCCTGCGGACACGTCCGGACCTCCTGATGGTGGACGGGCACGGACGGGCGCACCCGCGGCGAGCGGGGCTGGCCTGCCACCTGGGGGTGGTCCTCGGTTCGCCCGTCATCGGCGTGGCGAAGTCGGTCCTCGTCGGAAAGCCGGGCGAGCCCGGGAGCCGGCGGGGCTCGGTCGCCCCGCTGCTCGACGGGGGCGAGCGGGTCGGTGCGGTGCTGCGCACCCGGGACGGCGTCGCACCCGTCTACGTGTCCGTAGGCCATCGCGTGAGGCTCGACACGGCCGTTCGCTGGGTGCTCGCGTGCGGGAGGGGCTTCCGGCTGCCGGAGCCCATTCGCAGGGCGCACCAGGCAGTGGGGGCGCTCCGCGCGGGGCGGGCTGGACCGTTCTCGTCGTGACGCACCCGGCAGAGGGGAGGCAGGCGCGATGCAGGCCGGCCGCGAACAGAGGACCCAGCGGTCGCGACGGGCAGGGGCGGTGATCCTGGCCGGACTGCTCTCCGTGTTCGGCGTCGGCGGATCCTGCCCCGGGGCGCCGCCGGGCGACGGGCAAGGACGCGGCCCCGAGCCGGAGGACCCCTTCGCCGCCGCGCGTCACGAGATGGTGGACTTCCAGATCTCCCGGCGCGGCGTGAGCGACCGGTGCGTGATCGAGGCGATGCGTACGGTCCCGCGCCACCGGTTCGTCCCGGAGCACGAGCGGCCCCGCGCCTACGACGACGGGCCGCTGCCGATCGGGCACGGCCAGACGATCTCCCAACCCTACATCGTGGCCCTGATGAGCGAACTCGTCCGGCCGGACCGGTCGAAGAAGGTGCTGGAGGTCGGAACCGGTTCCGGCTACCAGGCGGCCATCCTGGCCGAGTGCGCCGGGGAGGTCTACTCGATCGAGATCATCCCCGAACTCGGGCGGGAGGCGGAGCAGCGCCTGCGGGAGCTCGGCTACCGGAACGTGCGGGTGCGCATCGGCGACGGGTTCGACGGATGGCCCGAGGAGGCCCCCTTCGATGGGATCGTCGTGACCGCCGCGCCGGAGGAGATCCCCCGACCGCTGCTCGAACAGCTGCGGGTCGGAGGGCGGCTCGTCATCCCCGTGGGCGAAGCCGACCAGCAGCTCGTCGTCGTGACCCGCACCGAGTCCGGGTACGCGCGCGAGTCCGTGCTGCCCGTCCGGTTCGTGCCGATGACGGGAAAGGCCGAGCGCGACCGGTGAGACTCGGCCGACCCCGCCGGCCCCTCCGCTGCCCGGTGGAAGAGGCCGCTCGGCGCGCCCTATAATCCGCGGCCACCGCATCACGCCCGCGAGGATCTCCGTGGCCAAGCTCGTCACCCCGCGCGCCGAGGACTACGGCCGTTGGTACACGGACGTGGTCACGCAGGCGCGCCTTGCGGACTACTCGCCGGTGAAGGGCTGCATGGTCATCCGCCCCCACGGCTACGCCCTGTGGGAGAACATGCAGAAGGCGCTCGACCGCATGTTCAAGGAGACGGGGCACGAGAACGCCTACTTCCCGCTGTTCATCCCCAAGTCGTTCCTCGCGCGGGAGGCCGAGCACGTCGAGGGGTTCGCTAAAGAGTGCGCGATCGTCACGCACTCGCGCCTCAAGGCGGCCGAGGTGGACGGCAGGACCGCCCTCGTCCCGGACCCGGAGAGCGCCCTCGAGGAGGAGCTCGTCGTCCGGCCCACCTCCGAGACGATCATCTACGCGATGTTCGCCAGGTGGGTCCAGTCCTACCGTGACCTCCCCATTCTGATCAACCAGTGGGCGAACGTGGTCCGATGGGAGATGCGCACGCGGCTGTTCCTGCGGACGACGGAGTTCCTCTGGCAGGAAGGCCACACCGCGCACGCCACCTACCAGGAGGCCGAGGAAGAGGCCCGGAGGATGCTCGAGGTCTACGCGACCTTCGCCGAGCAGCACATGGCGATCCCCGTCGTCAAGGGAGTCAAGACGGACAAGGAGAAGTTCGCCGGGGCCCTCCGGACGTACTCGATCGAGGCCCTCATGCAGGACAACCGGGCGCTCCAGGCCGGAACCTCCCACAACCTGGGCCAGAACTTCGCCAGGGTTTTCGACCTCAAGTACCAGACCGAGGGCGGCTCCTGGGAGTACGCGTGGAACACGTCCTGGGGGGTGTCCACGCGCCTCGTCGGAGCGCTCGTCATGGCCCACGGCGACGACAACGGCCTGGTGCTGCCGCCCAGGCTCGCCCCGATCCAGGTCGTGATCGTGCCCATCTGGAAGGCCGGGGACGCCGTGGACCGGATCCTGGCCGCCGCCCGGGAGCTTCACGAGCGGCTCGCGGCAGCCGGACTGCCGGCGCGCCTCGACGACCGGTCGAACCTGAGCCCGGGCTTCAAGTTCAACGAGTGGGAGCTCGCCGGCGTGCCGCTGCGACTGGAGATCGGCCCGCGCGACCTCCAGGCCAACCAGGCGACCGCCGTGAAAAGGCCCGATCGGGGCAAGTCGGGCGTCCCGCTCGATGCCGCGCCCGAGCGCGTGCGACAGATGCTCGAGGAGGTCCAGCGGGAGATGCTGGCCCGCGCCCGCCGGCGCCTCGAGCAAGCCACCTTCCCCGTGGACTCCTACGACGAGTTTCGGGAGCGATTGGAGTCACCCGGGGGGTTCCTCCTCGCCCACTGGTGCGGCCAGACCCCCTGCGAGGCCGCCATCCAGGAGGAGACCAGGGCCACCATCCGGTGCCTCGCGTTCGACCAGCCGGCCGAGCGGGGCGCCTGCGTGCGCTGCGGGTCGGCCTCGGACCGCAGGGTCCACTTCGCGAAGGCTTACTGAGCCGTTCCCCCCTCCGGCGAGTTCCGGGAGGCGAGCGCGCCTGGGCCGGTCCGGGTCCGGGAGCCCGGAAAAACGACCTTGACAGTCGGTTGGATCCGCGGTACGTGGTCCGTAGTTCCCGCGACGGAGACCCTGAAGAGAGGAGGAGGACCATGTCCACCTGCGAGGGCAGCCGGCCCGCGACGAGGCGCGTGTGGCTCGTCTCGGGACTCGTCTTCGCGCTCCTTCTCGCGGGCGTGGTGCTGCGGCCCGCGCTCGCGACGGAGGCTTTCGGAAGGCTTCATCTCGAGGTTCGCCTCCTCGAGGTGAGCCGCGGCGCGGACAGCGCGGCGGGCGTCCCCGCCGGTACCGCCCGGATCGAGATTCTCGTGCGCAGCCTCGATCCCGCCGAGGGGCTATCCCTCCGGATCGAGCACCCGGACGGCGCGGAGTGGGCCATGGATCCTCCCATGGCCGGCCGGGTCCTGTCGTGGGCGAGGAGGCCGACGGAGCCGCCCGCGGAGTTCCCGAACGGTTCGTTCTCGCTCGAGGCCCGGGGCCACGCCGCGACCTACGTCGAGGTCCCCCTCGAGGGCGCCGCGATCCACGAGATCCTCGTCGAGGCGACCGGACAGGTCGGCGGGGAGAGCGTGCGGGCCGGGGCCATGGTGGAGGCCCCGCTCGGGGTCGAGTGGCCCGGACGGCTCGACAACGACGCGATCCAGTTCGATGCCGTGGAAGGGGGCCAGCCATGAGCCGCGCCACCCTCCGTCTCGCCGCTCGCATCCTGCCCGCGGCGCTCGCCGCGGCCCTCGGCTCGCCGGTGCGGGCCGATTGGGTCGCCTCCGGTGTGTTCAAGTACGAAGACCGGGAGTGGAACGAGACCGGCTTCACGGGAGTCGTCCTCCAGGCCCCGATCCGCTACGCCGATGTGGAGGTGGTGGACACCGCGCTCAAGGGAACGAAGGCCATCCTCGCCAAGGGGAAGACCGATGCGACGGGAGCGTTCAGCATCTCGGTGAAGGACACCAAGACGCGGACCGTCCAGGTCCGCGTGCTCAGCTCGACGACGCAGACGGCCGACCTCTTCGTGCGGGTCGTGGATCCGCAGAAGAGCAAGGTTTACGCGGTGGCCTCCTCGGCGCGCAGCGGTCACGCGCCGAACCAGAACGTGGACTTCGGCGTGCTGGTGGCCGCGGTGGGGGCCGGGGGAGAGGTGTTCAACATCCTCGACATGGGCGTCCTCGGCGCCGACTACATCCGGAACGTGACCGGCGCGAGGCCGGACGCCGGCAAACTCCTCACGTTCCGCTGGGCCCGCAACGGGGGGATCTCCGCCGCCTCGACTTCGGGAAACACGGTCAGCGTGCGGGACACCGCCGGCTACGACGACACGGTGATCCTCCACGAGTGGGGCCACTACGCCATGAACAACTACTCGAACAGCAGCAACCCCGGAGGAACGCACTTTCTTTCGGACTGCAACCAGGACATCCGGCTCGCCTTCGACGAGGGTCGGGCGAGCTACCTCGGATGCAGCGTGCGCCGAGCGAACGGGATGCCCTACTCCAACGTCTACCTCCGCACCGACGGCGGTTCGGGGCCGGGGCACGCGCTCAACTGGTACGACCTCGAATCCGAGACCCAGTACGCCTGCGACGGCGACACGAGCGAGGTGACCGTCTCCCGCTCGCTGTGGGACATCCCGGACAGCACGGCGACACCGGACCTGACGACGGGCTCCGAGGAGCCCCATGACGCTCTGGCGCTGCCGGATCTGGACGTCTGGGAGGTGTTCGCGGGGCCGGTCAGGCAGGCCACGACCGTCACCCACGAGAGCTTCTGGGACGGCTGGTTCGACGCGACGGTCCGCAACGGAAGCCTCGTGGCCCTGAAGGACGTCTTCGGCTTCCTCGGCATCGAGTTCTTCCCGGACCCGATGGAGCCCAACGACACGGCGGGCGCCACGGCGCCCCAGCTGCTGCCGAACGGGCCGCCGGTCCACCTCACGTACTTCTCGGACCCGGACGGCGACGGGGCAGGCGCCCCGGACACCGACGTCTTCCGCCTCGACGCGATGAGCGGGGCCAGTTACACGATCGAGACGTTCAACTTGCTCTCCGAGGCCGACACCTTCATCGAGGTCCTGGACACCGACGGCGTGACCGTGCTGGCGTCCAACGACGACCGCGCCCCCGGAGAACCGTCCTCCTTCCTCCAGTGGTCCGCGCCCCGCACGGACACCTTCTACGTGCGCTCGACCCGGGTGGTCGGCTTCGGCCGGTACGGCTCCTACGACCTGAAGGTCTCCAGTCCCTGAGCCACGCCGCGATCGCGAAGGGGCCGGCATCCCGGGCCGGCCCCGCGGCTCGCCCGCGGCACGCACGGTCGCGCCCGCCGGGATCAGGCCCGGGAGGCGAGACGGTGGC
>JBBIHW010000079.1:0-10900 GCA_037446795.1 Acidobacteriota bacterium | reverse complement strand
GCTGCCGCCATGGCGCCGGTGCCGGCCGCGAGCGTCAGGAACGCGGCGGCGGGAAGCCCCGGGATCAGGGCCATGGCGGCGAGCGTTCCCGAGGCGATCCCCAACGGGCGCGAGCTTCCGAACACCTGGCCCAGGACCTCGGCTCCGAGCTCCTGTCCCGAGTCGGATCGGGTCACGACGAGCCCGCTCGCCACGGACACCAGCAGCGCCGGGATCGCGGTGACGAGCCCGTCGCCCACCGTGAGCACCGAGTAGGTCCGGATCGCCTCGCCCAGCTCGAGGCCGGCCTGGAAGACGCCGATCGCCAGCCCCGCGGCGAGATTGATCGCCACGATGATCAGGGCCGCGACCGCATCGCGCTGCGTGAAGCGGACCGCCCCGTCCATCGCCCCGTAGAAGTCCGCTTCCTCCGCGAGCGCCTTGCGACGGCTGCGGGCCTGAGCCTCGTCGATGAGGCCCGCGTTGAGGTCGGCGTCAATGGACATCTGCTTGCCGGGAAGGGCGTCCAGGGTGAATCGTGCGGCGACCTCGCTGACGCGCGTGGCACCGTGGTTGATGACGACGAACTGGACGGCGAGGAGCACGAGGAAGACGACGAGCCCGACCACGAGGTTGCCCCCGACAACGAACTGGCCGAAGGCCTCGATGACGTGGCCGGCCGCAGACGTCCCCTCGGACCCGTGCAGAAGGATCCTCCGGGTGGATGCGATGTTCAGGCCGAGCCGGAACACGGTCAGCAGGAGCAGGAGCGAGGGGAACGCGCTGAAGTCCACGGGGGTCCGGGTGTGCAGGGCGGTCAGCAGCACGAGGAGGCTCAGGGCGATGTCGGCGCTGATGAGCAGGTCGAGCAGCAGCGGCGGCAGCGGCACGACCATGATCGCGACGAGGACCACCGCGGCCAGCGGCACCGCCAGCTCCGCCCGCTCGAGCCAGGCGGGCTTCGTGCGTGCGGAGGAACTCACGGATGGGCCTCCCGGGACGAGGCTCCGGCGGATGGCCGCCTCCGCCCGGCCAGCACGAGAGCCAGAACCTCGGCCACGGCGCGGAACAAGGCGGCGGGGATCTCCGCGCCCACGGGAACCGAGCGATAGAGGGAGCGGGCGAGGGGCGGATCGCTGACGATCGGAACGCGGTGGGCTTCCGCGATCTGGCGTATGCGGGCGGCCAGCAGCTCGCGTCCCTTGGCGACCACGCGCGGCACGGGCGTTTCGCCGTGCCGGTACCGCAGGGCGACGGCGTACCGGGTCGGGTTGACCACCACGACCGTGGCTCGCGGGACCTCGGCCATCATCCGGGAGCGGGCGAGCGCCATCATGCGCGAGCGGATCCGGGAGCGGACCAGCGGATCGCCCTCGAGCTCCTTCCGCTCGTCGCGGACCTCGGTGCGTGTCATGCGGAGCGAGCGAACGTGGTCGTAGCGGCGGAAGAGGTAGTCGAGAACCGCGAGACCTGCGGCGAGCGCGCCGATGCGCAGGAGCAGGGTCCGGCCCAGGGCGAGGAGCACCTGGAACGTGCCGGCGGCCCCGGGGGACGCGGCGCTCGCGGCGAGCGCCTCCCGCGCGGCCGCATAGCCGACGGCTGCGTAGAGGGCCGCCTTCAGCAGGACCCGCAGCGCCTCCACCGCGGCGCGCGCCGAGAGCACGCGCCGGAGGTTCGACGCCGGATCGAGGCGCTCCCAGGAGGGCTCGAGGGGCTTCAGGGTGAGCGGCGGGGCGCCCTGCAGGAGGTTGCCGGCGAGCCCTGCCGCGGCCAGGGTTCCCAGGGGGATCGCGAGGAGCGAGCCGGCGGTCCAGGCCGTCCGGCGGAACAGCTCTCCGAAGTCCGCGCTGGAGAGATCGGGCGTTCCGAGGCGCGCGAGAGAGGAGGCGAGCATCCACTTCAGCTGCTCGAGCCAGCCCGCCCCGAACGCCTCGCAGAAGATCAGGAAGCCCGCCAGCACCGCGAGGCTCGACACCTCGGCGCTTCGGGGAACCTTGCCGCGCTCCCGCGCCTTCTCGAGGCGCCTCGGGGTGGGTCGCTCGGTCCGCCGCGACGGGTCGTGCTCGGCCATCGCCCGCTCCTACCGTCCGGCGAGCGCGGAGAGCAGGGCGGCACCGTCGGAGGCCACGAGCCTCCCCAGGCTCCCCATCGCGCCGGCGAGCGTGGAGGCGAGGAGGACCATGGCGGCGAGCCCGGCGGCGAGCTTCACCGGATAGCCGCCGGTCAGGATCTGCATCTGCGGGACCGCGCGCCCGGCGAGCAGGAGCACCAGGTCCACGGCGAGGGTCACGACCAGGGCGGGGCCCGCGAGCGCGACCGCCAGCGCGAACACGCGGGCACCCAGAACGCCCGCGGCGGTGGCGAGCCCCGCCGCCGCGGGCCAGTCCGCGGCCACGGGCAGCAGCTCGTAGGAGGCGTGCACCGCGCGCACGAAGACGTGGTGGAGGTCGGCGGCGAGGAACAACGCGATCGCCAGCAGGTTCTGGAACAGGGTCGGGGCGATGCCGGCGTCGCCGGACAGGGGATCCACCATCGCGGCCAGGGCGAAGCCGCTCTGGCCGGCGACGAGCCCCGCGGCCGCCTCGATCCCGGCGAACACCGCGCGCGCGGCGATGCCCAGGGCCAGGCCGACCGCGCTCTCCCGGATCGCGAGGGGCAGCCAGGCTTCCGCTGCGACCGGCACGTTCTCGAGGGACGGGACCACCGGCCGCAGGGAAACGGCGAGCGCCAGGGCGAGCGCGGCCTTCGCCCGCGCGGGCAGCAGTTCCGAGCCGAGCACCGGACAGAAGGCGAGCAGGCCGCCGGCGCGCACCAGGGGGAGCGCGAAGCGCAGCGCCTCGCCGGGCAGATCGGCCCGAGACAGCGCCTCGATCACCGCACCAGCTCCGGGATGCGCGCGATGAGCCCGCGGGCGAACGCGACGAGCAGGCGCATCATCCAGGGCCCGGTCAGGAAGAGCGCGGCCACCGCCGCGGCGATCTTGGGGATGAACGTGAGTGTGGTGTCCTGGAGGGAGGTCGCCACCTGGAGCACGTTCACCACCAGGCCCACGACGAGCATCGCGCCCAGGATGGGAAGCGCCACCATGAGCGCCACGCGCAGCGCCTCGTAGGCCAGGCCGGAGACGGCGGACTCGGTCACCGGCTCACCGGAAGCTCTGGACCAAAGAGCCCACGAGCAGGTGCCAGCCGTCCGCCAGCACGAACAGCAGCACCTTGAACGGAAACGACACCGTCACGGGCGGAAGCATCATCATCCCCATGGACAGCAGCACCGAGCTGACCACGAGGTCGATGACCAGGAAGGGCAGGAACAGCAGGAATCCGATCTGGAAGCCCGTCTTGAGCTCCGAGATCAGGAATGCCGGCACGGCGATCCGCAGCGGCACCTCCTCCCGGCTCGCGGGGCGGCCCATCCGCGCGAGTCCCGCGAACAGGAGCAGGTCGCTCTCCCTCGTGTTGCGGAGCATCCACTCCTTGACGGGTGCCACAGCCCGCGCCAAGGCCTCCTCGCCCGGGAGCGCTCCTGCCTGGTAGGGCGCGACGGCCTCGTCGTAGACCTTCTGGCCCACCGGGCTCATCACGAAGAACGTGAGCATGAGGGCGAGCCCCGCCAGCACCTGGTTCGGGGGCATGTTCTGCGTGCCGAGGGCGAGTCTCAGGAAGTGCAGCACGACGATGAGCCGCACGAAGGACGTGAAGAGGATCAGGAGGGACGGCAGGACCGCGAGCGCGGTCATCAGGAGCGCGAGCCTGACGACGGTGGACATCCCCCGCGGCTCCGCGAGCTCAGGAAGCTGCACGGTGAAGCTCGGTCCGGCGACCGCGAGCAGGCCGATCATGGCTCGCCTTCCGTCCTCGAGCGGGCGTCCTCGAGGACGAGGCCGAAGGAGGCGGGCGCGCTGCGGGCCGGTTTCGCGTCGAGGTCCCGGAGCAGGCGCACGCCCTCGGCGGAGACACCGACGAGAAGGCGGCTGTCGTCCACGCGGATCAGGGCGATGCTCGCCGCCCGACCGAGCGCCGCGCGATCGAGGATTTCGAGCCGCCGTCCTCGATGGAGCTTTCCGGAATAGCGAGACAGCAGCCACAGGGCGAGCACGACGGCAGCGGTCGCCGCCGCCACGCGGACGCCCGCTCCGAGCAGCGACGCCCCGGCGCCCGCCGCGACGGACATCGCCTCAGGTGTCGGACTCATCGTCGGCGTCCGCGGCCTGGACGAGCTTGACGGCCACCCCGCCCTCCGCGGCGACGGGCTCGACCTGCGCGAGGGGCGTGCCGGCGACCAGCAGGTCGAACGGAGCGCCGACAGGGCGGTCGAGCACCAGGATCTCGCCTCGGTCGAGGGCGGCGAGGCGGCCGAGGCTGCAGCGGGCGGTTCCGACGCGGACCACGACGCGAAGGGGGACGAGCTCGAAGCCGGCGTAACGTCTCCAGGCCCCGGGATCGCTGCGCTGCACGGTGTCGGCGCCTCCACCGGGCGGCGGGCAGCAACGCCCGTACCATTCGGCCGAGGGCCGCTATCTGCGGCGAAGAGAAGGGAGTTAGGAGCTCGCCGCGAGCGGCGCGCCGCTCCGACCGCCGGCGAACCGACGGCCCCCGGAGCGCGCCGGGGGCCGCCGGAGACGGAATCGTGACGTCCGGGCTACCGCTTGAGGTTCAGCGACTCCTGGATGACCTGGTCGGTGGTCGTGATGATGCGGCTGTTCGCCTGGTAGGCGCGCTCGGTCACGATCAGGTCGGTGAATTCCTGCGTGATGTCCACGTTGGACAGCTCGAGGCTGCCCGAGGCGATGGAGCCGCGGCCGCCCGAGTTGGCCGCGCCGATCGTGGACGGCCCCGAGGCGTTGGTCTCGAGGTAGGAGTTCTGTCCGTTCTTGAGCAGGCCGTTGACGTTGTTGAAGGTCGCCAGCGCGAGGCGCGCCATCTGCAGCGTGACCCCGTTCGTGAAGATGCCGTTGACCAGGCCGTCCGAGTCCACCGTGAGGGTTCGCAGCAACCCCACGCCGTAGCCGTTCTGGTTCGTGGAGGAAGTGGCCGAGGGATGGGCGAATCCTGTCACCAGGCTCTCGCCGGAGTCGCCGAAGAGCCTCCACTCGATCGCCTGAGCTGCCGCGCCATTCGTCCACGCCGGGATGCTCAGGACCGGGTTCGTCGCCGGGGAAGCCAGGCGCCCCGCGCTGTCGAAGACGAGGCTGCCCGTCCCCACGACGAACGGCGTGCCGGGGACCCCGCCGGTCACCTCTTCGCCCGGCACCGTGGCGGTGTACGTCCACTCGTCCCGCAGGCCGTCCCCGTTGGTATCCTCGGGCCGGAAGTTCAGGGTGAGGTTGTGGCGCGCGCCCAGCGAATCGTAGACGACCAGCGTCGAGGAGAAGGTTTCCGCCTCGTCCACGCCGGTGGCAGGGTCGTCGAGCCGCGCGTCCGCGTTCAGGTTGATCAGCGTCGAGAAGAAGCTCGTCGCCTGCGGCGGCGCGGTGAGCCCCACGGGGATCTGGATGTTGGTGAGGCTCCCCGTGGCGGGGATGTTGCCGTTCGCGTCGCGCTGGGTGTAGCCCTGGACGAACTGTCCCGCGGGGGTGACCATGTTTCCGTCCCGGTCGAAGGTGAAGTTGCCGGCCCGGGTGTAGGAGCGGCCGCCCGCGCGGTCGCGGAGCACGAAGAAGCCGTTCCCCTGGATGGCGAGATCGGTGACGAGGCCGGTGCTCTGGAGGGAGCCCTGGCTGAAGATCGGATCAATACCCGCCACCTGGACGCCCAGGCCGACCTGCTGCGGGTTGCCGGCCCCGTTCGCTCCGGGTCCTCCCGTCTGGCTGAAGAGGTCGGCGAAGGTCACGCGGCTCGACTTGAACCCGATCGTGTTCACGTTCGAGAGGTTGTTGCCGATGACCCCGAGACGGCTCGCGTTGGCCCGGAGCCCCGACAGACCGGCGTAGAACGATCCGAAGGCCATGGTTCGCTCCTCCACGCGTGGGGCTAAGCCCCGCCGCGAATCTCCACGATCTTGTCGAAGGGAAGGATTCGGTCTCCCGAGACCAGGGACAGTCCTCCCTGGAAGCTGACACCGTCAATGCTCAAGGCCTGATACAGCGCGACGGCGACCGGCTCGCCGTCGGCGCCGACGGCGCGCGCCTCGAGGCGGTACTCGCCGTCGGGAAGGAGCCGCCCGTCGTCGTCCGTGCCGTCCCAGTCGAGCGCGAGTCTCCCCGCGCCCTTGGGGTCCAGCACGAACGTGCGCACCGGAACGCCGTCGGGCCCGTAGACCGTCAACGTCGCCTCGCGGGCCGGGGCCGACAGCGCGTAGACGATGCGATCGGGGGCGCCCCCGCGGATCTCGATGGTGCCGGGGCTTTCCACCAGTGCCTGCTTCCCGATGAGGTTCAGCGCCTGGGCGTTGACCAGGTCGAGCTGGCCGAGCGCGATGCCGAGGAGGTTCTCGTTGGCCTCCATGAGCTGCTCCAGGCTCGAGAAGGTGGCGAGCTGGGCGAGGAACTCGGTGTCGGAGGCCGGCGAGAGCGGGTCCTGGTGCTCGAGCTGCGCGACGAGGAGCTTGAGGAAGTCGTCCTTGCCGACGACGTTGCGCTGGCGCTCGCTGCCCGCCGAGGCCGCCCCGGCCTGGGCGGCGAGCTGGGTGACTGGATCGAGGATCGCCCTGTCCATCTTCGCCTCCCCGCGGGGGGAAGAGCAGACTGCGTGCCACGGGCGATCCCGCGATCCGCGCAGGCGGCGTGGAGTGGAGCGCGCACCGGGCGGCAGGCTCCTGCCGGCGCCCGGCAAGAAGGGGTCGTTCTCAGAGTCGCAGCTTGTTCGAGGCGTCGAGCGCGGCGACCTTGTAGCACTCGGCCAGGGTCGGGTAGTTGAACACGGTCTCCAGGAAGTAGTCGAGCCCGCCCCCGAGGGCGAGCACGGCCTGGCCGATGTGGATCAGCTCCGTGGCGCCCGTGCCGAGGGCGTGCACGCCAAGCAGGCGCCGGTCCTCGCGGTGGAAGAGCATCTTGAGGAATCCGCTGTCGTCGCCGAGGATCTGGCCGCGAGCGATCTCGCGGTAGCGGGCGGCGCCCGTCTCGTAGGGGACCTTCGCGTCCGTCAGCTCGCGCTCCGTCGCGCCGACCATCGAGACCTCCGGGATGGCGTAGATGCCCACCGGGAAGTGCCGGGCCATCGGGCCGGCCTCCACGCCGAAGGCGTGGCAGGCGGCGAGCCGCCCCTGCTCGGCCGAAGTGGCGGCGAGGCTCGGATAGCCGATCACGTCGCCTGCGGCGAAGATGTGCGGAACGGTCGTGCGGAAGGTCTCGTCCACCGAGAGCCTTCCGCGCTCGCCCGCCGCGAGGCCGGCGGCCTCCAGGTTGAGCCTGTCGGTGGCGGCGCCCCGCCCCACGGAGCACAGGACGAGCTCCGTGACGATCCTCTTGCCCGACTCGAGCCACAGTACGGCCCGGCGCCGCGGGCCGTCGAGCAGTTCCACGCGCTCCACCGCTTCGCCCAGGCGGAGCTCGACGCCCCGGTCCCGCATCTGGTGCAGCAGCTCGTCCACCGTCTCGGCGTCGAGAAACTCGAGGGGGCGCTTGCGTCCCTCCACCAAGGTGACTTCGACGCCGAGGGTGGCGAACATCGAAGCGTACTCGATGCCGATGACCCCGGCTCCCACGACGCACATGGCGCGGGGCAACTGCTTGAGGCGCGGCACGTCGTCGCTGGTGAGAATCACCTCGCCGTCCACGGCCGTCCCGTTCGGTGCCGCCGCCCGCGTCCCCACGGCGATCAGGATCTTGTCCGCCTCGACCTTGCGCCAGCCGTTCCCGTTCCGGACGACGAGGGTATGAGGATCGGCGAAAGACGCCTCGCCCGCGATCAGGGTCACGTCGTTGCGGCGGAGCTGGCTTTCGATGACCTCGGCCTCCGTCGCGACCACCTCCTCCACGCGCTCGAGCAGCTGCTCGACCGTCGGCCGAGCGGCGGCGCGAGAGGCCCGCCGCGAGCCGCCGCGGCCCGGCAGGCCGACGAAGTGGAGCACGGCCTCGCGCAGCGTCTTGCTCGGGATCGTCCCGCAATCGAGGCAGATGCCGCCGAGGGCGGGGCGCCGCTCGATGACGGCCACGCGCTTGCCGAGCTTCGCCGCCTGCACGGCGGCCCGCTGCCCGGCGGGACCGCTCCCGATCGCGACGAGGTCGAACTCCGCTTTCCCTTCCATGGTTCCCTCGAACGCTCCGCTGTCGCCCTCTCGACCGGCGAGGAACAGTCTATTCCCGCGGCGGCGAAAGGCCAGCCCGCGGGAGGGTGCCGGAGCCCGCAGGAGACGACGGGCCGACACCCGGCGCACTCTCCTCGCGCGCAGGACGGATCCCGGCCCGCGGCACGGCGGTTGCTTGGATTCCGTCGCCGCGGCTCGCGGCGTCCGGGGCAGGCGACGGGAGGGATCGGGCATGGCCGGTGTCGAGGATCCCGCGCTCGAGCGCGCGTTCTTCCGCGTCGCGGTGCACGTGCCGGCAAGGCTCCGGCCGCTCGCACCCGAGGAGGTCGAACGCGTGCGGGAGGCCGTGCGCCGCGCGCCGGCGCTCTGGGCCCCCTCGGAGGTGCCGGTCCTCGAGGGACTCGCCTCGCGCCCGGCGCCGTCTGCCGAGCGGACCCTCGCGCGGGCCGTGCTCGAGCTCGCGGAGCAGGTGTCCGCTCTGCGAGGCCTGCTGCTGGAGCAGGGCGGGCCGATGGGCGCTGCGACGATCGTCGAGCTGTCCGGAGGCGGGGGCCAGCTCGCCGCCCGAGTGCGGCTCGACCCCGGTCAGCACTTCGAGCTCCGCATCGAATCCGGCGGCCCGGGAGGGCCCGCGCCGCTGAGGGCGGTGGGCGAGGTCGTGCGGCTCCTCGACCCGAGCGGGCTCCACTGCGCCTTCCGTTTCGATGCGATCCACCCGGACGACCAGGACCGGCTCGTGGCGTGGCTCTACGATGTGCAGCGGGAGGCGTTTCGGCGGGCCGGCGGGGTCTCGAGCGCGGGGTCCTCGCCCCAGCGCGGGACCCCTTGAGAGGCCGTTCGTGCCGGCAGGGCGCGAGGCCCTGCACCCGCGACGCGCCCTCTAGACTAGCCTGCCGACTGATATGGCGATCGAAGCGACCCCTCCGCTGACTCTTTTTCGTCTCGTGTGGCGCTCGTGCCGGAAGGCGTCCAGAAGGCTGACTGGAGCAATCTTGCAGGCCACGACCTCGTCACGGCAATCACCCGCGGCACTCGACGCCGATCCGATCGTCGGTGGATCGGACTTTCCATGACCGGAGGAGACCCGGCTCTCCGTCCGATGTGTATGCAGGCACCGCCCTCGGGAGTCCCTTGAACCATGCCGATCGGTATCGCCTGTTTCGGGCATCGCTCGCTGGCTCGCCGGATCGCCTCGGGGCGAGCCGCGGTGCGATGCGCGAGCGGTCCTGGCAGGCGCCGCTCGCCGTAACTTGAGTGGTTCTGGAACCAGGCGCTCGGCGAGTCCGAGTGGGATGCGTTGTGTTCGTTCCTCGTGACCGCGGATGCCATGCGAACCTCTGCGCTCCTTACGGGCAAGTCCTCCCCGCCCGTTCGGCTCCCGCCGTGTCGGCTCCGAGAGAGCCCGAGCCGCACGCGTTCTCCGCGCGCACGAGATAATGGAAAACCTCTCCCGATGAGGGGACCGCGGAGTCCACGGCCGAGGTGTTCGGCCCGTCGTCGGACTCGACGCACACGGCGCTCCCCGTGAAATCGCTCGCCACGGGCGAACGCAGCGTATCGTAGGCGAGCACCGAGGCGGTGCCGCCGGGAGCCAGCGGGACATCCCAGGACAGGGTTTGCTTGTCCGCGCCGAAGGTCAGGTTCACCACCTCTCCGGGGACAGTCCACACGGACCCGTCCGCGTCGTCGCAGTCGGGTGCGCCGCCGGAGGGGCAGGCCGGACTTCCAGGCGACCCGAATCCGTCCCCGTCCGCGTCGAAACACGTGGGAAGCAGCGTGAACGACGTGTCGGCACCGGCCGCGCTGTGTTGGAAGCGGCGGTCTCGGGCGATGACGCGCAGCCGCACGTCGGCGAACCCCTGTCCCTGCGGGGTCTGCCAGTCGAAGCTCCTCGCCTCGCCCGGAAGATCGTCCGCGATGGGCTGGAACGTGAGACCGCCATCGAGGGAGACCTCGATGTCGAAAGACCTCAGGGCCTCGTCGTCGCTCGCTGTCCACTGGACCGGCACGATCGCGCCCGCCTCGTAGGCGGCCCCGGGCGCCGGGCTCGTGAGGGTCGCGCTGGGCGGCGCATCGCCGAGTCGAGGATCCGGACGGACGGCGAAATAGTTATCGAAGGACCAGCGCACCCGGTTGCAACAGTTGCCCTTGATGCGCAGGCCCACCCGCACGGTGTCGGCGCTCGCGTAGGGCATGTCGAACCCGATGGGGAGGCAGCCCGCCGGCTGAGCGAGGCCTCCCAGGGGCACGGTCCGATCCTCGCCGTCGATGAAGAGGAACGCGTCCACTCCTGCGAAGAACTCGTCGAGATCCTGGGTTTCGTAGCAGAGTTCGGAGTGCTGGCCCGGGAGGAACACGCCCGAGAGATCCGTGGTCACCGTGGCGGTGCCCGACATGTCTCCCGACGGGATCAGGAAGGAGACCTCGTCCCATCCTTCGTGTCCCGCCTGGTCCACCGCGACGACGCGCAAGTAGGCCGGCTCTCCCGAGACCTGGAATCCGATGTCCGGCACGGTCCACTCGTACGTGCGGACATCCCCGGCCAGGCCGTCGGCGACCACCGTCGGAAAGTCACCGTTGCCCGCCGGCGAGAACAGGATTCGCTGCGAGACGATGCCGTCCTCGTTGTCCGTCGCCTCCCACACCAGGATCGACCGCGAGCCAGGTTCATGGAGGAAAAAGGGTTTTTTCAGCCGCACCACCGGGGGCGCGTTAGAGAAATCCGGTGCCGAGC
>JBBIHW010000078.1:0-11056 GCA_037446795.1 Acidobacteriota bacterium | reverse complement strand
GAAGGGCCGCGATGGCTACATGTATGAGCCGTGCTGGTTTAACCCGAAGGACGTGGCCGCCAGACGCATAAAAGACGGGGATATCGTGAAGATATTTAACGAGAGGGGGGCCGTGCTGTGCGGCGCCCGCGTCTGGAACATCGTGACGCGCAACCGCGAGCTGCTCGCGGCGGTCCTCAGGCTCGGCCAGGCTCGGCTCTGCCCGCCCACCCTCGGGCAATGGGCCGCCGCCGCGCTGCGCGACGTCCCGGTCCGCTACTTCGAGGACCTCGTCGCCGAGTACGAGCACCGGCGCGACGTCGTCTACGGCGCGCTGAGGGCGATCGAGGGCGTGACCCTGGAGAGGCCGGAGGGCGCATTCTACGTGTGCGCGAGGCTTCCCGTGGACGACGCGGGCGCGTTCGCCGAGTGGCTGCTGCGGGACTTCGAGCGGGAGGGCGAGACCGTGTACATCGCTCCCGCGGAGGGCTTCTACCAGACCCCCGGCCTCGGACGCGACGAGGCGCGGATCGCCTACGTCGTCGGCGCTGGCGAGCTCGAGCGCGCCATGCAGATCCTCACCGCGGCGCTCGAGCGGTATGCCGGCCGCAGGACTCGCGCCGCGCCCCGGCCTCCCTCAGGGTAGGCGGCCCGAGAGGATCGCCGCGAGCGTGTCCGGGCCGATGTTGCCGCCGGAGACGACGCAGGCCACCGTCCCGCCGCCCGCCCTTCCGGCCAGCGCCGCTGCCACGGAGGTGGCGCCCGCCCCCTCGGCGACCACCCCGTTGCGCTCGGCCAGAAGCCGGACGGCCTCCGCCGTCTCCTCCGCACTGACGAGAAGCGAGCCGTCGAGCAGGCTCGAGGCGAGAGGCCACATCTCGGCCAGCACGCTCGCTCCGCCGATTCCGTCCACGAAGCTGCGGCTCGGCTCGATCCGGACGGGATGCCCGGCCTCGAGCGCGGCCACCAGTGGAGCGGCCCCGGCGACCTCGCTGGCGTAGACTTTCGCCCCGGGCCGCAGAGCCTTGACGGCGGCCGCGATGCCGCAGCTGAGCGCTCCCCCGCCGTAAGGGACGACGACCGCATCCACGCCGGGAAGGTCCTCGACGATCTCCAGGCCGATCGTGCCATTGCCGGCGATGACCGCCGGATCGCTCACCGGATGGACGAGGGTCCCGCGGATGCCCGCCGCGCCACGCTCCACGAGAATCCGCCACCACTCGTCGAAAGGCACGCGGACGATCCGCGCGCCGAGCTCCGAGGCCGCGCGGAGCTTGGTCTCGGCGGCCGCCTCCGGCACGAGCACGGTGCACGGGATCCCGAGGTCGCGGGCGAGCCAGGCCACCCCCTGCGCCATGTTCCCTGCGCTCGCCGTGTAGACGCCCCTCTCGAGGGCCTGCCGCGGCAGCTGCAGCATGGCGTTGCCCGCGCCGCGCAGCTTGAAGGAACCGATGGGCTGCAGGTTCTCGAGCTTGAGGTAGATGCTCGCCGGTGCCGGCTCCCGCCGGAGCCGCACGAGCGGGCTGCGGAGCACGAGCCGCGCGATCCGCTCCCGCGCCCCTCGGATCTCCTCGAGCGGCGGCGCCTCAAGCCTCATGCCGTTCCCCTCCGATCGCCAGCTGGAACCCGGCGCCGGCCGCTCCGGCCTTGCGCCAGACGTGGAGCGCGGCCGCGAGGTCCTCCACCGCGAGACCGACCGACTCGAACAGGGTGATCTCGTCGGCGGAGCCGCGAGCGGGAGCCTTCCCGACGACGACCTCGCCGAGCTCCCCCACGATGTGGTCGTCTGCGATGGCGCCCTCCCGTTTCGCGGCCAGGAAGTCGCCGGACTCGGCGAGGGCCGACTCCCTCCGGTCCACGTAGAGCCGCGCGCGGCGGACGGCCTCGGAGTCGAGCTCGCGGGCGTCCGGCAGGCAGGCCCCGACCGCGTTGACGTGCGCCCCCGGGCGGAGCCAGGCGCCCTCGAGCACCGGCTCGCTCGCGGCCGTCGTGGTGCAGACGATGTCCGCGTCTTCGACCGCCTCCCGGGCGGTCGCCACGACCTCCACCGACAGCCCCCAGCGCGCCGCCTCGCGCGCCGCGAACCTGCGGGCGTGGTCCGCGTTGCGGCTCCACACCCGGACGCGGCGGAGCCTCCGCACCACCCGCATCGCCTCGAGGTGGCTCGACGCCTGCGTGCCCGAACCGAGGATGGCAAGATCGGAGGCGTCCTCGCGGGCGAGAAGCCGCGTGGCGAGGCCGCTGACGGCCGCCGTGCGAACCGCCGTCACCGAGCTCGCCTCGACGGCGGCGATCGGGCGGCCGCGCTCGCCCTCGAAGAGCAGCACGAGGCCCTGATGGGTCTCGTAGGCGGTTCCCTGATTGCCGGGAACGACCGAGACGACCTTGGCGCCCATCACCGGGGGCGTTGCGAAGCAGGCGGGCATCAGCCCCAGGAGGCCGGACCGATCGGGAAGCCACACCGCCGTACGGAGCGGGAGGACCGCCTCGCCGCTCGCCACGCGCGCGAGCGCCTCGCTCATCACACCGATGCACTCCTCCATCGGGAGAAGCCGCCTGACGTCGTCCGCCCCGATGACCCTCAGCATGGAGCCCCTCCGCCGGACAGGAGCGCGGCGGCGCGGCCCGGGTCGAGGTTGCCGCCCGAGACGAGGGCGACGACGCGGGATCCCTCGCGAAAGCGCGCCACTCCCGCGACCAGCGCCGCCGTCGCGGCGGCACCGGACCCCTCCACGTAGAGCTTCGCGCGGGTCATGAGGAGCCGCATCGCCTCCAGGATCTCCTCCTCGCCGACGGCGACGACCTCGTCCACGTGCCGGCGCGCGATCTCGAGCGGCAGCGCGCCCACGAAGGGCGGTGTCAACCCGTCGGCGACGGTCCCGTAGGGGCGGGACACCGTCACGGGCCTTCCGGCCGCGAGAGCCGGCGCGAGGCCGGGGCCCTCCCGAAGCTCGACGCCGACGACGCGGCAGGCGGGTCGCAACGCCTTGACGGCGCAGGCGATGCCGCCGAGCAGGCCTCCTCCCCCGACGGGAACGACGACGGCGTCGGCCTCGGGAAGGTCTTCGAGGATCTCGAGACCCGCCGTCCCGGCCCCCGCGAGGACGATCGGGTCGTCGAACGGGTGGACGAAGACGAGGCCGCGCTCGGCCTCGACCTGGCGCAGCTTGTCGAACAGGGTCGCGCGATCGGGGTGCACGATGAGCTCCGCCCCGTAGCCGCGCACCGCCTCCACCTTGCCGCGCGGGGCGTCCGCGGGCATGACGACCGCGCAGGGAGCCGCCGCGAGGCGGGCGGCCCAGGCCACGGCCTGCGCGTGGTTGCCCGCGGAGACCGTGACGAGACCCCGGCGGCGCGCCGCCGGGTCGAGGGAGAGGATCTTGTTCAGGGCGCCGCGGGGCTTGAAGGAGCCGGTCTTCTGGAAGCTCTCGCACTTGAGGAAGAGCCGGACGCCCGCCCGTTCGCCGAGCCCGGCCGAGGACAGCAGGGGTGTCCTGTGGAGCCTGCCCTGAAGGCGGCGGGCGGCCTCGCGGACGTCCTCGATCCCGATCACGGCACGTCCGCCGCGGCCTCGAGGAAGCGCTCGATCGCCTCCCGCTCCTCCTCGTCCCGGATCCTCGTGAAGAGCTTGACGCCGAGGGTCCGGATCGTCTCCGCGCGGTCGAAGGGCAAGCGCCCGTAAACCGTCCCACCCTCGAAGTGGCACGGCTGGCAGCGCGAGGCGAGGATCGGCCGGACCTCCCTGTCGAACGCCCGCGCAGGCTCCGTCGCGGCGGGCTCGCGAGGGCTCTCGGGTCCTGGGGATGGCGAGACGTCGGACGCCACCTCGGAGGCGGGGGCGGCCGGATCCGGCGGCGCCACCCTCGCCAGCGAGCAGGCGGCCTCGGAGCCGATCAGGATCACCGCCGCGAGCCGGACGAACACAGGTCCCCTCGACCCGTCCAGCATAGACCAGCCGGTCCCGGGCAAGCCGGACGACCCGCTACGGGCGGGCGCGCGATGCGCGCGGGGCGAGAAGCGCATCGAGCGCTTCGAGCACGCGGGCCGCGGGGATCTCCCTCATGCAGCGGTGGTGGCCGAGGGGGCAGACCCGGGGTCCGTGCGTGGAGCACGGGCGGCAGGAGAGGCTCGGGTGCTCGACGACGCGCGTCCTCTCGCCCCACGGGACGAAGCCGAAGGCGGGCACCGTGGGACCGAAGATGGTGACGACCGGCGTGCCGACGGCGGAGGCCACGTGGGCCGGCCCACTGTCGTTGGCGACGACCGCCCGGGCTCGAGCGACGAGCGCCGCAAGGTCGGCGACCGAGGTCTCCCCCGCGATGGAGACGGCCCGGGCTCGCGCCGACTCGACGATCGTCGCGCACAGCCTCCGCTCGCCCGCAGAGCCCACGACGACCGCGCGCAGACCGCGGGAGTCCGCCCCACGCAACAGATCGGCGAACCCCTCCACCGTCCACCGTTTCGTCCCCCACACCGAGCCCGGCGCGACCACCAGGATCGGTTCGCCGGCGGAGATCCCGCGCGAGGCGAGGAGCTTCGCCACGCTCTCGCGCGAGGCGTCCGAGACGGCGAGCTCCGGCCGCGGCTCCGCCCCCGCCGGATCGCCTCCGACCGCGCGGGCGAGCTCGAGGTAGCGCCGGGTGGCGTGTTCGCTCGCGCGCCACGGGACCCGCCGCGTGTAGGCCCACCGGCCCGGTGCGCCCTCGAAGCCCACCCGTTCCCGGACGCGGGCGAGGAACAGCAGGAGACCGGTCCGGGCCGACCTCTGCGCCGCGATGCCGATGTCGAAGCGAGCCCGCCGCAGCCGGCGCGCCAGGCGCAGGAACCCTCGGACTCCCCGATCCGCTCCCCTCTTGTCGTACGCGACGCGTTCGTCCACCCACGGGAGGCCCCGCAAGGCATCGACACCGGCGGGTGTCGCCACGACCGTGACCTCGGCCCGCGGCTGCGCGCGGCGCAGCTCCCGCAGGAGCGGCGTGGTGAGGACCACGTCCCCCAGGAAGGCGGTCTGGATGACCAGGACTCGCACGGCGGCAGGATACCCGCACCGCCAGCTCCAGCGACATCGGCGGCCCGCCGTCTCGCATCCGCAGGGGACCGTCCGCCTAGCCGAAAACGCCACCCCGAAGCGATCGCGGGCGTCGCCCTCGCTCGACTCCTCCCGATCCGCCGGCCCGACCGGCAGGCGCTCGGGTTCCCCGCGACACGTGCGGCGGCGGATCCGATGGAGCCGACGACCGCCGGGTCGCGCCGATGCCGGCCCCGGAACGCATCCGAAGCCGTCCGGGGGACCGGCTCTCGAACCTCACCGAGGCTTCGAGGGAAGACGGCCGACGCTCGCGACGGCGACCCTCGGGGCGTACCCCCTCGCGATCCGACTGTCGTTGCGGGGTCGCACGCCGGATGCAATACTCGCCCGCCCGCCGCGCTCGATGGGCGGCGCGGCGCTCTTGCCGATGGGAGGAGGAGACATGCGGAGTCTGTTGCGAGGGCTCGCCCTCGGGCTCGTGCTGGTCGGATCCGCGGCGCGCGCCGCCGACACGTACGAGGTGGACC
The DNA here is from genome assembly GCA_037446795.1 of Acidobacteriota bacterium. Classification (GTDB taxonomy): domain Bacteria; phylum Acidobacteriota; class Polarisedimenticolia; order Polarisedimenticolales; family JBBIHW01; genus JBBIHW01. Next base: position 5,521 of record JBBIHW010000078.1, on the reverse strand, counting down.
CCGTCCACAGCAATGTCACGTTCAAGATCCGCCACCTGATCAGCTACGTGACCGGACAGTTCCGGGACTTCAACGGAACGGTGGAGCTCGACCTCCAGGACCCGACCCGCTCGAGCGTGAGCTTCGCGATCAAGGCTGCCAGCCTGGACACCGCGAACTCCCGGCGCGACGACCACCTGCGCTCGGCCGACTTCTTCGACGTCCAGAAGTATCCCGAGATCACCTTCAAATCCAAGCGCATCGCCCGGAAGTCGGGCAGCACGTACGAGGTCACCGGCGACTTGACCCTGCACGGCGTCACCCGGGAGATCACCCTGGCGGTGGACTACCTCGGAACGGCCCGCGACCCGTGGGGGAACGATCGCGCCGGCTTCTCCACCAGCACCAAGCTCGACCGGAAGGCGTACGGGATCGTCTGGAACCAGACGCTCGATGCGGGCGGCCTCCTGCTCGGCGACGAGGTGGAGGTGACGATCGCCCTCGAGACGGTCCGCAAGAAGCCCGAGCCCCCCGCGGCCGGCAAGGCGCCGGGCGGATCTTGACGGCCTATCTCTACCAGTACCTGGTCGGAGGCCTGCTGTTCGCGGCGGGCCTCCTCGTCGCGGCCCGGACGGGTCAGATCGGCTTGAGGCCGGGTGCGCCCGCGCGGCGCCTTCTCCTGCTCGTCCTGGGCTTCCTCTGGTTCGCCGCGCTCCAAGGCGGCCTGCTGTTCTGGGGGCGCTGAGCGTTGGGGGCCCTCGGCCCTCTCGACGCGGCCGTCGTTCTCGCGTACTTCGTCGGGATCACGCTGTTCGGGGCCAGCTTCGGCAGGTACGCGCGTTCGACCCGCGACTTCTACCTCGCCGGCCAGCGCCTGCCCGCGTGGCTCGTCGCCTTCTCGCTGCTGGCCACCACCGTGGGCTCCTACTCGTTCGTCAAGTACGCCTCGGCCGGCTACCGGTTCGGCCTGGCCAGCTCGCAGACCTACCTGAACGACTGGTTCTGGATGCCCCTGTTCCTGTTCGGCTGGCTGCCCGTCGCGTACCGGACGGGCGTGCTCTCGGTCCCCGAGTATTTCCGGCGCCGCTTCGACGAGCGGGTGGGCCTCGCCGCGGCCGCGGTCCTGCTCCTGTACCTCGTGGGCTACATCGGGATCAACCTGTTCACCATGGGCCGCGCCCTCGAGGCGCTGCTCGGGGTCGGCGCCTTCCCGGCGGCGCTGGTCGTGGTGGCGCTCGTGATGGTCTACGAGACGAGCGGAGGGCAGACCTCAGTCGTGTTCACCGACTTCGTGCAGGGAGTGATGCTGCTCGCCGGAGGGCTGCTCGTCCTCGCCCTCGGCGTCGCCCGGCTCGGCGGGATCGGAGGCTTTCTCGAAGCGCTCCCGCCGGGTCACCTGCAGCCGTTCCCGCCGTTCAACGAGCCGCCCGACTTCAACTTCGTCGGGATCTTCTGGCAGGACGCCGTGGCAGGGGGAGTGGCGTTCTACTTCGTGAACCAAGGGATGCTCCTGCGCTTCCTGTCCGCGCGCTCGCTCGCCGAGGGGAGAAAGGCGGCCTCGGTCGCCCTCCTCGTGCTCCTGCCCCTGGGGGCGGTGGCCGTGTCCGGGGCGGGCTGGGTCGGCGCCGCGCTCGAGGCGCGGGGCGTGCTCCCCGGCGGCTTCCGCCCCGACGACGCGTTCCTCGTCGTGGCGAAGTTCCTGTGCCGGCCCGGGCTGCTCGGGCTGGTTCTGGCGGCGCTGCTGGCCGCCCTGATGTCCACCGCCGACAGCCTGATCAATGCGACCTCCGCCGTTCTCGTCCGCGACCTGTACCGACCCTGCGTCGGCCGCGCGGCCGACGAGCGGCACGACCTCGCGGCCGCCCGGATCGGCTCGCTCGTCGCCGGCGTCTGCGGGCTCCTGCTCGTGCCGGTCTACTCCTCCTACGGGACGGTCTACGAGGCGCACGGCGCCTTCATCGCGGCGGTCACGCCCCCGATGGCGGTCGCCCTCGTGCTGGCGTTCCTCTGGCCGGGCTTCACCGCCGCCGCGGCCCTCGTCACGCTCCTCGGCGGAACGGCGCTCATGTTCCTGTCCCTGCTCCTGCCGGGCCTGGTGAGTCCATTCGCCCACGGGGTGACCCCGCAAGGCTACGGCTTCATGCGCGCCTGCTACGGGATCGCGATCTCCGCGGCCCTCGGCGTGGCGACGGCGCTGGCCGGGCGAAGCCGTCCGGTGCCGGACGTCGAGCGGCTGACCGTCTGGGGCCTGCGGGACCGGGGCGACAGTCGAGACGGACCCCGGACGCGGGTCCGGCTTCGCGTTCGGGCGGTACGGGCCGACTCGGCCGGGGCCGGCGTCGCCCTGGTCGGGCCGGACCTGGAGGAGGCGCTCGGACGGACCGAGGGCTGTCGCGTATTCGTGGACGACGCGCGCTTCTGGTACGGAGGTCTGCGCTCGGCTCGCTGCCGCGTCGCGCGCGCCACCGAGCCGCTTCCCGGCGGCTCGGTCGGCCTCCAGGCGGAGGTCATGGAGCGGAACCGCTGGCGGGACGGGTAGCCGGTCGTTGTGACGGTCCTGCCCCGGGAGGATCTTCCTTCTTGAGCGTCCTGGATCGCCTCCTCGGAGCGGCACCGTGCGCCTGCGGACGCTGCGGCCCGGTTCCCACCGGGCGCGCGGGGTTGACGGACGATCTCGCGGCGGCTGTTCGCGAGCAGCTCGGCGGCGCCCGCGCCATTCTCCTCGGCGACCCTCGCACCCTCGCGGCCTGCGGGCGCGACCTCGGCGCGTGGCTCGAGGCCTCGGGGACCGACTGCCGGGTGGTGGACCTCGAGCCGCCGGGCGGCCGCCTGCACGCGGACGAGGACGCGGTCTCGTGCGCGCGGGCCGTGCTCGAGGCCGAGGGCTCGGGGGCCATCGCTGTCGCGGTCGGTTCGGGCACCGTGCACGACGTCGTCAAGGCGGCCTGCCACGAGCTCGGTCGCCCCTACCTCGGCGTCGCGACCGCGGCCTCCGTGAACGGGTACACGTCCTCCATCGCCGCGATCACCGTGGGCGGCCTCAAGGGGACGTTTCCGGCCCGGCCGCCGAGAGCCGTGCTGGCGAGCTCCGCGGTCCTCGCCGCGAGCCCCGCGCGGATGTCCGTGTCGGGGCTCGCCGATCTCCTGAGCAAGCCCGTGTCCTCGGCCGACTGGAGACTGTCCCACATTCTCTGGGACGACCCCTACTGCCCGACGCCCGTCTCGATCGCCGAGGAGGCGGTGCGGGCCGGCCGGCGTGGCTGGCCGGCTCCGCGCGGGAGACCGCCGCGCCCTCGAGGTCCTGTTCGAGGCGCTGCTCGCCTCCGGCATCGCCATGACCGTCGCCGGCACTTCGAGCCCTGCCTCGGGCGGGGAGCATCTCGTCAGCCACCTCCTCGACATGACGGCCGGCTGCGATCCCGCGGGCCGGCGCGAGCCCGCCCTTCACGGCGAGCAGGTGGGCGTGGGCACCGCGGTGAGCACGCGCCTCTATCGGAGGCTGCTCGGGCTGCGGGAGCGCGACGTGGACTGGGACCGCGCCGCGCGCGCCGCCCCGCCCCCGGAGTGCCTGCGCGAGCGGCTCGACGAAGAGGACTGGCTGCCCGCGGGACTCCGGCAGAGGCTCCTCGAGCAGGGCTCGCGCAAGCTCCGTCGGCTCGGCCCACCGGCCCAGCGCATCCGCAGGATCCGGAATCGCTGGGAGGATCTCACGCGCGCCCTGGCGCCCGACCTGGAGACTGCGGAGGCCACCTCGACCTCCTGCGCTCGGCCGGCGCTCCCAGCACGGCCTCGGACATCGGGGTCGCGGCGGATTCCTTCCGGCGCGTGGTCCGGCTCGCCCGGTGGGTGCGCGACCGCTACACGATCCTCGACCTCGCGGGCGACCTCGGCTTCGGAGCCGAGCTCGAAACGGACCTCCTCGACGGGCTCGTCTGAGTCCGTGCCGCCCTACCGCCCTCGGAATCGGGGCTCCCGCTTCTCGACGTAGGCGGCCATCCCCTCTCTCGCGTCCTCGCTCTCGAACAGCCGCTGCTGCAGTTCTCGCTCGAGCGCCAGGCCCTCCCCGAGCGATCCCTCGAGGCCGGACTGGACGGCGCGCTTGATGTGCCCCACCGCCTTGCTCGCGCCCGCCGGCGGGACGAACTGGCGTGCGTAGTCGAGCACCTTCTCCCAGAACCCGTCGGAATCGAACACGTGGTCCACGAGCCCGAGCTCGCGGGCCTCCTCGACGGAGAGGGTCCTGCCCGTGGCCATCAGCTCGATGGCGCGGGCACGGCCCACCAGGCGGGCGAGCCGCTGCGTGCCTCCCGTTCCGGGAAGGACGCCGAGCCGGACCTCGGGGAGGCCGACTTTTCCGCCCCCGCGGCGCCCGATCCGGAGGTCGCAGGCGAGGGCGATCTCGAGGCCACCGCCGACGCAGTGGCCGTTGATCGCGGCGAGCACCAGCTTGGGAGTGTGCTCGAGCCGGCAGAGGGTCTCGTTGGCGTAAAGGCAGAAGCAGTACTTGAAGTCCGCGTCGGCGGCGCGGAGCATGCCGATGTCCGCCCCGGCGCAGAAGAACCTGTCGCCTTCGCCGCGGACGACGAGGACGTGGACGGAGGGGTCGAACCGCGCCCGCAGGATCGCCTCGTCCAGCTGCCGCATCATCTCGTAGCTGTAGCAGTTGGCCGGAGGGAAGGACAGCTCGAGCACCGCCACCCCGCCCTCGGCCGCGTAGCGCACCCGCGGTTCGCTCATGAGCTGGCCTCCCTCACGCCCTTCGCGGGAGGAGGCGGCGCGCGACCGCGTCGCCCGCCCCCGCCGTGCCGAGCCTCCCCCCGACGTCGGCCGTGCACTCGCCCGCCTCGAGGCATTCCACCACGGCCCGCTCGATCCGCCGCGCCGGCTCCGGGAGGCCAGTGTGCTCGAGCATGAGCGCGGCCGTCAGGATCGCCCCGAACGGGTTCGCGACGTCCTTGCCCGCGTACTTGGGCGCGGACCCGTGAACCGGCTCGAACATGGAGGTCGCGCCCGGCCGCAGGTTCGCCGAAGCCGCCATGCCTAGCCCTCCTTGGAGCGCCGCCCCCAGATCCGTGACGATGTCGCCGAACATGTTGCAGGTCACGATCACGTCGAAGCGCTTCGGGTTCCGCACCATCTGCATGGCGAGGGCGTCGATGTAGAGGTGCTCCGCCTCGATGTCCGGGTAGCCGGAGGCGATCTCCCAGAACACGCGCTGCCACAGGTCGTGCCCGTACCGCAGGGCGTTGGACTTGTCGCTCATGGTGACCTTGCGCCGGCCGGCCCCTCGCGCGTAGTCGAACGCGAGCCGCACGATGCGCTCCACACCCTTGCGCGTGTTGACGTCCTCCTGCAGCGCGATCTCGTCCGCGGTGCCCTTCTTGAAAATCCCGCCGAGGCCCGCGTAGAGCCCCTCCGTGTTCTCGCGGAAGACCACGAAGTCCACGTCGGCCGCGCGGAACTCCCGCAGGGGGCAGAGACGGTCGTGGAGGCATCGGACCGGGCGCACGTTGGCGTACAGATCCAGTCGGAAGCGCGTGCC
>JBBIHW010000077.1:9513-11063 GCA_037446795.1 Acidobacteriota bacterium | reverse complement strand
CGGGCGGGGCTCAACCCCTTCACCGCGTTTACAGCAATCCTAGGACGTCACCCGCCGGAAGGTCTCGAGGAACCCCGGCTCCTCCAGGACGGCCCGGAGGATCCCGTCGCTGGCGCGACGGAGCAGCCCGCGGCCGTCGAGCAGCGAGGGGAACGAGTGCTTGGATCCGAAGACCCCCGCGCGGACCTTGCGCTCGAACACGGCCGGGCCGTGGGGCGCGTCGTCGGGCGGCGAGGAGTACCATCGGAGCCGGAACTTCTCCCGGCCCGGCGCGCCGCGGAAGTTCTCCGCCGCGGCCTGCAGGTCGGGCGTATCGAAGTAGAGCGAGTGGACCGAGCGCTCGGGATACGCTTCGTAGAGGGCCGGCTGTCGCGCCACCCAGCTCTCCATCCAGGTGGCGAGGGGCAGTTCGTCCTCGGTGAACTTCACCTCGTACCGCACGAGGCCCACGCGGACCCGCCCCCCGCCCGCGGCGAGGCCTCCCGCGCGGGGCGCGACCCCTTCGGCGGTGGGCGCGGGGAACGGCGATGCGCTCTTCACTTCTTCATCGGCCCGGAAGCGTACAGCGCCTCCACGTCAATGGCCCGCGGAGCGATGCTCCGGCCGTCCACGACGGCCTCGTTGCCGTGCTGGACGAGCACCTCGCCGTCGAGGTCCGAGGCCGAGACCTCGAGGCGCGCCCCCCCGTAGAAATCCTTCTTCGTATAGCTCATGGCAGGCGCCAGAGCCGCTTGCTCGATCTTCATCCCCTCGACGCGCACCACCGATCCGTCTTTCGCCACGACCCCCGCTCCGACCCGGCGGGCCGTGGAGCGCGTCACGAGCACGCGGCTGTCCTCCCCTCCGGAGACCGCCTTGTCCCGGATGTCCTCGAAGGTCACCTCGGAGGCGACCACGCGGGACCCGGAGGCATCGAGCGCGTCGCCGCCGATGTCGCGGAACGCCGTCCGCCGCAGCGTTCCGTCGCAGAAATCCGCGTCGAAGGCATCGGATGCGGTCCTCTCGATCCGTACGTGGTCCATCTCGAACCGGGAGTGGATGGTGTTGAGAGCGTCCTCGGCCACGGTTCCGGAGAACACCACGTGGTCCAGCTTCACCGGCGCGCGGTAGAAGTTCACGCCGCCGGTGAGGGACAGGAGGTCCTCCTCGAAGGAGGTCGTGTCCTCGATGCGGGCGTGCTTCAGAGAGGACTCCCCCGCGGTCTCGAGCACGTAGATCCCCTTCCAGACCGACGAGGCCGGCCCGAGAACCACCGGGTCCTGCGCCGTCCCCTCGAGCCGGAGCGGGCCGAAGGAGAGCAGGTAGGCCTCCGGCGCGAACCTCAACCGCGTCCCGGGCCCGGCCCGGAGCGTGTGGCCTGCCGGGATCACCAGAGGGCGCTCCACCAGCCAGGTGCCGGGCAGGACTTCGAAGACCCGATCGTGGAGACGGAGAAACCGATGCTGCTCCGCCGTCATCCGGGGCGAGACCGGTCGCTCGAGGGGGTGGGTGACCCGGGGATCCAGGTCCAGGATGGTCACGGCCTCGACCCTCCGCCCGAGCACGCTCGT
>JBBIHW010000077.1:0-9469 GCA_037446795.1 Acidobacteriota bacterium | reverse complement strand
CGATGTCCGTGTACTGCAGGCCCTTCGGGCCCCAGCCGCCGACGGGAAGCACGACCGGTGCGGACAGGAGGTTGTCCTCGTCGCAGGACTCGGATCGCGGGCAGCTCCGCCGCGCCGCCTCCACGCGGACCTCGTACGGCAGCAGGTTCGCGACCCGCAGGGTCCCGTCCCTGTAATAGGCGATGCTCACGTGCTTCGGGTACTCGATGCTCTCCTTCGGCAGGGCGCCAGCGGGCGGGAACGGGGCGGACTCGAACAGCGGCGAGGCGAGCGCCTCGGCCCGCAGCCGGTCGAAGATTCGGGCCGGGTCCTCGGTGAGCTCTTCGAGGTTGCGGGTCACGGGCTCGAGCACCGCGTCCAGGTCCGTGCACTCGAGGGGGAAGAACCGGCACAGGCGCTCCCATTCTTCCGGCAGGCGCTCGAACGCCTCGACCATCCGGGGGAGCTCCTCGAGGAACGCCTCCCGGAACGCAGGTTCTCGCACCGCCGCTCGGTAGAACCAGCCGGCCTCTCCCAGCGGGCGCTGATGGCGCCTGCCGCGCTCGGACAAGCGCGCCGGCGCACGCTGGTCCATCGCCACGGGCTCCAGCTTGAGCGTGTACGGGTTCAGGTAGTGGACGGTGTTGGCCGGCAGCAGGGCGTGCGCGTTGTTCCAGGCCACGGCGGCGATGTAGGCCCTGGCCATGGAGCGGAGGTCGAACACCTGGGTCGCCGGGACCGCTCCCCCGATCAGCTCGCCGACGAGCCGGTGCACATAACTGAACTGCTGTTTGCGGAGCGGATCGAGGCTGATCGTGTTCTCGTCGTAGGGGTCGTGCACGAACCCGTAGAGCGGAACCGGCACGTCCGGGTGGCGCTTCCGGATCACGGTCGCGTAGTACCGGTCGGTCTGGTCGTGAAAGCGGAGGAGGAGCGAGTCCTTCCGGCCCTGCCGCTCGAGCGCGGTCGTGCCGATGCGCTCCTCCACGTCCATGACGCCCCAGGAGTCGCCGTTCATCGCTACGCGGACGAAGTCGTGGCGGGGAGCGAGGTTGCCCGCCGAGCGGAGCCAGTGCTGGAACAGGCAGTCGTACGGGTACGCGCGCGTGTACGGCTTCTGCAGCGAGAACTCGCTGAATCCGCGCAGCGTCCGGCCGTCCCGCAGGGAGACGCGAAGACTCCAGCGGTCCGGGCCGAGCCAGTGCTCCTTGAAGTCACCTTTGAGGCGGATCCTGGCCCGGTACCGCTCGCCTCCGTGGCGAACCTGCGCGTTGCACTCGGAGGGCGACCACAGCACGTACTCCCGCAGGGCCTGGCGCCGGCCCTCCCGGATCCGGTCGAGGTCCCTCTGCCTGACATCGAGATGGAGCACGTCGGGCCGGGCCGGGTACTTCCCACTCGCCAACGCCCCGGGCAGGCGCAGGAGCGCGGAGGCCAGGTCCTCCGGTGCGGGCACCGCCGCCAGGCCCAGGTTCTTCGAGAAGAGCTGGTCCGCGTAGCTCTCGGCCGCCGCCCGCAGCCGCGCCGGAAACGGGTCGGCGTCCACGGTCTCGTCGAGGAAAAGACCCGTGTCCCTGCCCCACGACAGGAAGCCAGCGCCAACCGCCAGGGTCGCCAGGACGGCGATCGAGGCCGCCTCGCGGGGAGCGAGTCACGGCGCGCGCAGTCGCACGTCAAGCGCTCATTGGAGCGGCCGGGCTTCGTACAGGGAGACCCGGATGCGGGGGTCGAGGTCCCTCAGCTTCGCGTTCACGCTCTCCACCGCGGCCACGTCCGGCAGGACGCCGCGGAAGAACCCGGACCTCTCGTTCTCCGCGGCGGCGAACTTCACCAGCTCCGACGAGTCGCAGTGCGAGGCCAGCACGCCCGCCACCTCGGAAAGGCTCTTGTCGGTGCCGCTCCAGTCCACGAGGATGTTGTACTGGCTCGCGTCGGGGTTGGATCTCCGGGACAGGCCGAGCGTGATGACCGCCACGATCACCAGGAACACCCCCGTGGTGATCGCCAGCTGGTTCGCCCCGTAGCCCAGACCGAGAGCGATGGCGACGAAGAGGTACACGAGCTCCTCGGGCTCCTTGATGGGCGTACGGAAGCGGACGATGGAGAGCGCGCCGACGAGTCCCAGCGAAAGGGCCAGAGAGGACTTGACGACCGCGATGACGAGGAAGGTCACCACCGAGAGCAGGGGGAGGATGTTGGCGACCTGGTACTTCCCCGACAGGGTGAGCGAGAAGCGGACGTAGATGGCGCGCAGGAGGAAGGCCGCGACCAGGCAGACGGCGAGGCTCACCAGGGTCGAGGTGTAGCTCGGCTGACCGACCGGCGCGGCGAGACCGCTCAGGCTGTCCAGTGGGTTCATGTCCGTTGACTCCCTGCCGCGGGGGACGCGGTACGCGCCCGTGTCCCCTGGACCCGGCGTCAGGTCCTCCGCGCGCGGAACTCGGCGCCCCCCCTTTCGGCGGAACGGTAAGGCATATATTAATAGACTCCGCTTCGGGGGCGGCAACCGCGGAGAAGGGACGTGCCGAAAGCCACCGTTCGGACCGAGACAGGCTTCCACCCAGCTTGCCTGCCGGGCGGAGGCCCCGGGCTGCCAGGGCCCCGATGACGCCCGCCGCCGGAGGCCTCGCCTTCCCGCTCGAGCATCGAGCCCGGACCTTTCCGAGCCCGCCGTCGGCGCGGCGGGGCCGCAGCCGCCTCCGGCCCGCGGGAGCCCTTTCGTGAACATCGTCGTCGTCTCCGCCCGGCTCCCCTACCCGCTGGACAAGGGGGACCGCCTGACCGTCTATCACTTCCTGCGCTATTTCTCCCAGCGCCACCGGGTCTCCCTGGCGTGCTTCCTCGAGCCGGAGCAGGAGGCTCGGTGGGTGGAACAGGTGGCGCCCTTCTGCCGACGGGTCGAGCTGGTTCCTCTCCGCCGGTGGCGGGCTTGCGGGAGCGCCCTCGCCGGAGTCGCGGGCCGCATCCCGCTGCAGCTCCGCTACTACGCCGACCCGGCGATGCGCGCGGCGGTCGAGCGGCTGGTGCGAGAGGAGGAACCCGACCTCCTGTACGCCCAGCTCGTCCGCATGGGCCCGTACATCGAGCCGTACAGGGATCGCGTGCGCGTGGCGGCGTTCAACCTCTCGATGACCCTGAACCACCGGCGGCTCGCCCAGCATGCCTCGGGCTGGCTCGGCCGGGCGTTCCACTCCCTCGAGTACCGCAAGCTCAAGGCCTTCGAGGGACCGTTCGCGCGCCAGTTCGATGGTGTGCTCCTCATCTCCCGCCACGATCTCGAAGCCGTGGCGCAGGGGCGGCCCCTGGACAACGCGTTCGTCGTCCCGCACGGCGTGGACTGCGCCCACTTCGCCCCGAACGGGACGGCCGACAAACGACCGGGCGAGCTGGTGCTGACGGGAAACATGAACTACGCACCCAACGTGGATGCTGCGATGTGGTTCTGCGGGGAGGTGCTTCCCCGGATACGGGCCAAGGTTCCGAGGGCGACGCTCTCCATCGTCGGCGCCGACCCGGCGCCGAAGGTGCGCGCCCTCGCCCGCGAGCCGGGGATCGAAGTCACGGGCCGCGTGCCCGACCTGCGCCCCTACATGGGCCGGGCGGAGGTCGCGCTGGCTCCCATCCGGATCGGCGCCGGCCTGCAGAACAAGGTCCTGGAGGGAATGTCCATGGGTCTGCCCATGGTCATCACGCCGGTCGCGAACGAGGGGATCCGCGCGGTCCACGGCGAGAACGTGGTCGTCGCCGACGGTCCCGAGGCGTTCGCCGACGAAACCGTCGCGCTGCTCGGCGACCCCGAGCGGCGCCGCCGGCTCGGCCTCGCGGCCCGGGAGTTCATCGTGCGCCACTGGTCCTGGGAGACGCACTTCGCCGAGCAGGAGCGGATCTTCCTCGGCCTCGTCGAGGCGAAGAGGCGCAGCGTCACCCGGGCGCGAGGATCGGACGAGGTTCACGGTGCGCAACGCGCTGAGCATTGACGTCGAGGAGCACTTCCAGGTCCACGGGTTCGAGACCGTGGTTTCGCGGGCGGACTGGGAACGGCACCCCAGCCGTGTCGTCCCCAATACGCGCCGTGTCCTGCGCCTGCTGCGCGAGCGCGGCGTGCGGGCCACGTTCTTCGTGCTGGGCTGGGTCGCGGATCGCCATCCGCAGCTCGTCCGGGAGATCGCCGACGGCGGCCACGAGGTCGCCTGCCACGGTTACTGGCACGAGCTCATCTACCGGCAGACCCCCGAGGCCTTCGCGGCGGACCTCGGCCGGGCGGTCGAGGCGATCGGCCGCGCACTCGGCTCGGAGGGACGGCACCGGCCGTCCGGGTACCGCGCTCCGGCGTTCTCGATCACCCGGGAGTCGCTCTGGGCGCTCGACCTGCTGCGCGACCACGGTTTCCGGTACGACTCCAGCATCTTCCCCCTGGTCTTCCACGACCGGTACGGGATCCGCGGCGCGAACCGCTTCGCGTGCCGCCTCGACAACGGGTTGTGGGAGTTCCCCGTGAGCACCGTGAGCATCGCCCGGCGCAACTGGCCCGTCGCCGGCGGCGGCTACTTCCGGCTCTTGCCGCTCTGGCTCACGCGGCGCGCGATCCGGCGTATCCTCGCGGAGGGCCACCCTGCTGTGATCTACCTGCACCCCTGGGAGTTCGACCCGGAGCAGCCCAGGATTCCGGGCGCGCCGCCGCTTTCCCGGTTCCGGCACTACGTCAACCTGCACCGCACGGAGCGACGGCTGCGGGCGCTGCTCGACGAGTTCGAGTTCGGGCCGATCGCGGAGGTGTTCGCCGGCCGCCTCGAGGCCGCCTGATGCGCATCGCCCTGGTGACCCAGAACGACCCCTTCTACCTGCCCCTGGCGCTCCAAAGGTTCTGCGAGGCTCGGCGGGACGTGTGCGCGATGATCGTCCTCCCCGCCTTCAACGAGTCGCGCTGGGCCACCGCGCGGAGGCTCTACGAGTTCTACGGCCCCCTGGACTTCGCGCGCCTGTGCGCGCGCTACGTCCGGGCCTGGTCTGCGGACCGACTCAACCGCCTGGGCCCGATGACCCGACCCTACTCCGCCGCCGACGTCGCCCGTCGCGCCGGGGTCCCGTTTTACCGGCCGCCACGGATCAACGCTCCCCCGTTCGTGGCGCGGGTGCGCGAGGAGATCCGCCCCGACCTGCTCGTCTCCGTCGCGGCGAGCCAGATCTTCAGGAGCGAGCTGCTCTCCGTGCCGCGGCTCGGCTGCATCAACCTCCACTCGGCGCCCCTGCCGCGCTACCAGGGGATGATGCCCAACTTCTGGACGTTGCTGCACGGGGAGCCCGAGGCCACGGTCACGGTGCACTACATGGACGAGAAGCTGGACGCCGGGGACATCCTGGTGCAGCGTTCGTTCCCCGTCGGACCCGGCGACTCGCTGCACGAAGTCATGATTCGCTCCAAGCGGATCGGCGTCGAGGCGCTGCTGGAGGCCGTGGAGCAGATCGAGCGCGGCACGGCGCGGCCGCGGCCCATGGACCCGAGGCAGGCCACCTACTTCTCCTTCCCCAGGCGGAAGCACGCTCTGCGCCTCCGCCGCATGGGGCGCGCCCTGCTCCGAGGAGCCCGCGTGGACGAGGAAAGCTTGCCGCGGAGCGCGCGGGGCGCCGTGCTATCCTCGCGCGCACGCCAGCGGCCGAGCGAGGGAGGGATGCCGGGCTACATCGAGCTCTACCGACAGGTCAGGGCGGAATTCGCCCGATCCCCCAAGTCCACAGCCCCGTGGGACACGGGCAACGGGCTCGCCGGCCGGCTGGTCTTCAGGCCCCTCGGCCTGCTCCTGGCGCCGCTGTTCATCAAGCTCTCCTTGTCCGGCAACGTCGTGACCCTCCTCTCGTTCGTCATGGGGATGCTCGGCAACGCGCTGTTCCTGCTCGGCGACCCTGGCCTTTTCCTCGCGGGCGCGCTCTGCCTGTTCGGCTTCGCCGCGCTGGACTTCACCGACGGGCTCGTCGCCCGCCACCAGGGGAAGAGCACCCACTACGGCAAGATGATGGACCTGCTGTCCGGCGTCTTCGTCGCCTCCTTCGAGCCCGTCTTCGTCGGGTTCGGCGCGGCGCGAGCGGGAGAGGCGCCCGCGTGGCTCGGCACCGGTGCGCTCTATCTGTTCCTCGCCGCGATGGCGACGACCCTGAACCTGATGTCCAAGCTCCTGGCGGCCAGCTTCGACCTGGAGCGAGCGAAGGTGCAGCGGCTCGGCCCGAGCGCGCTCGAGCCACCGGGGACCGGAGGCAGGGGGCTGCGGTACCGGGCCCGTCGGGTCCTCTTCCACCTCACCGCCAATACGGCCCAGATCGTTCTGCTGGCCCTGACGCTGGCTGGGTTCGCGTTCGTGTTCCCGCTGGCGCTGTTCGCATTGGCCTCCGTGCAGCTCGCCGCCGTCGTGCTGGAGGTCTTCCGGACCGGCCCGAAGGTGCTCGCCGTCGAGAAGCCCTAGCTGCGCGCCCCGCCCGAGCTGGAAACCGTGTCGAGGCGTCCCGGGACCTCCCGCGCGCCGCGGGACGGCTTCGAGGACGGGAAGCCCCTCGGTCCCGCTCCCGAGCAGCGAGGTTGCGGATGCCCCCGCGAGCTGGAGCCGACACGAGCTGGATCGCTCGCTCCGGCGGGCGTGATCGCTTCCTGCGAGCCTCTCGCTCCAGCGGATGCGGCGATCTGGAACCGAGATGAGGTTCGTGTACGCCCACCGCAGCTCCAGCCTTTCTCTGTCTCCTCCTCGGAGACGAGATGGTTCCCTGCGCCCTTGAAGTCCGTGGTCATGGTCTGGTCGAAGTCCTCGACTCGGTGGACGTCGTTCCCGAACCGGTGGCGCCACGCGACGGTGAACGGGACGGTTCGCCCCTTCCGAACCGGGAGGGGCAGCCGCACGCTCTTCGTGCCGCCTCGTCCGCGGGGACGATCTTCCGGTCCTCTCGGCCATCCATCTCGAACCGGAAGTCGCCGCAGATCGCCTGCGTCGTGGGGAATGTGCACGTGAGGACCGGGGCTCCCCTCGCGAGCGTCCTCGTGGCGGCAGGCGTAGTCGCCGGCGAGCTCCACGGTGCAGGCCGCGTACGACAGGAGTTCCTTCCGACGATGGTCGAGCTTCAGGTCGCCCCGCCGACTTCGATGGACTGATGGCGGACCTGGCTGCCTCTCTCGGGCGAATCCATCGCTCGTCAGACAAGCTTCGCGGCTGCATCGTCGGATCCGAACTTCCCTGAATCTATGACGCGAGTCGCATCTTCACCCCGTTGTTCACGACGGCGCGCGATCGGGGCGGGAGCGGCCTGGGTTGAGCATGGTGCAATCGCTCGTGGCGGCCCGCGGGGAACACGCTCCGATCACCCCGCGCTCGCCAGGCGCGACCTTCGCTCTCAGGATCCCCGCAAAGGAGCGAGGGGCGGCGAGCGCTGCCGCCGGGAGCCCGCGCCGCTCCGGTTCCTCCTGGCGGGCGAGCCCGAGGCGGGCGCGCGCCGGCCCTCGGGGCAGACATAGCGCCCGTGAGGATATACTTCCCGCGTTCCTCGCTCCCGTGCGGGGCTCGCGGGGTTCGAGCTGCAGGGGCCGCCGATCCTCCTGGACCTGTTCGCGGATGATCCGGGGCGAGCCCCAGGTCGCTCGACCGGCGCGACCGGGCCCGAGCACGGCGCCGGGGGGCTCTCCGCATCCGGACAACGCGCTCGAGGGAGACGTCGCAGGAGGAGGTTCCCCGGATGGGGACGAGAGGCGGGACACGCGTGGCAGATGGCACGGCGAGAGCGCCCCAGCGGCTCCTCCTCGTGGGACCTCTGCCGCCACCGCGCACGGGCACGGGCGTCAGTTTCCAGATCTTCTGCGAAGAGCTCCGCCGGGCAGCCCCTGGCACCTCGATCGGGATCATTGACACCTCGCCCAAGCAGGTTCGGACCGGATCGCGCCGGCTTCCCGGGAGCGCCGTCGGGAGGGCGGTCCGGATCGTGCGGGAGTTCCGGCACGGCGTCGTCGGTGCCGACAAGGTCCTGGTGTTCGGCAGCAACGGGTTCTTGGTCTCGATGCTCCCGTTGCTGCTCGTCATGGCGAAGCGGGCGCGCCGGCCGGTGTCCGTTCGCCCGTTCGGAGGCTCCCTCGACCAGTTCTGCAGCCGGCTGAACCCGGTCTCCCGGCGGCTCCTGTTGTGGACGTTGCGCGGCGCGGACGGTGTTTGCGTGCAGACCGAGCTTCTGCACAAGCACTTCGCTCCCATCCTCGGCACGCGCGTACGGTTCGTCCCGAACTACCGGCGGCTGCCGCCTGCGGGAGAAGAAGTCGCGCCGCGGCTCGCTCGCGAGGGCGGGCCCTTGCAGGTCGTCTTCCTCGGCCTCGTCATGGAAAGCAAGGGCGCGTTCGTGCTTCTCGAGGCGCTCCGCCGCCTGGCTCGAGGCCGTGCGGCGGTCCACTGCGACCTCTACGGCGAGGTGGCCGGGCTCAGCGCGAGCCGCTTCCGCGAGGAGCTCGCGCGAACGCCCAGGGCGACCTATCGGGGAGTCCTCGACCCTGAGCGGGTCGTGCCGACCTTGCGGCAGTACGACGTCCTGGTCTCCCCCACATACTACCAGGGGGAGGGCCATCCCGGAGTCCTCATCGAAGCAATGATGGCGGGGCTCCCGGTGGTCACCACCGACTTCCGGTCCATTCCCGAGCTGGTCGAGCACCGGCGAAACGGCCTGCTCGTCGCCCCCAGAAGCGTCGAGGATCTCGTGGCGGCGCTCGAGCTGCTCCACGACGACCGGGGACTGCTGGCCGCCCTGGCGCGCGAGAACTGGAGCCGGCGCTTGCTCTACGACGCCCGCCGCGTCGTGCCGCTCCTCGTGGAGCGGATGGGCGTCGAGCTCGGCTCGCCCGGGGAGGCGAGCGATCCGCTGCCGCCGGCGCCGCGCTAGCCGAAATGGAGCCGCTGGACCTCGTGCGGAGGCTGTGCGCAGCCCTCGAAGCGGAGGGCGTGATCTACTGCCACTGGAAGAGCAACGACGCCCTCGACCGCGCCGCCCGCGGAGACACCGACCTCGACCTCCTCGTCCGCCGCGAGGACGCGGAGACCTTCGCCGGAATCCTCCACCGCCTGGCCTTCAAGGAGGCGCTCGCTCCCCGCTCCCAGAGCGCGCCGGGAGTGCTGGACTACTACGGCTTCGACGAGCCTTCCGGCAAGCTCGTTCACGTGCACGCGCACACCCAGCTCGTCGCCGGAGACGACAGGACCAAGAACTACCGGATCCCGTTGGAGGACGCCTTGCTCGCCTCGGCCGTCCCCAACGGACCGCTGCGCGTCCCGTCGCCCGAGCTGGAGTACATCGTGTTCGTCATCCGGATGGTTCTGAAGCACTTCACGTGGGACTGCTTTCTCCACGGAATGTCCCGGCTCACCCCGGCGGAGCGCCGGGAGTGGGAGTCCCTGAAGGCCAGGGTGGACCCGAGCGAGGTCCGGAAGGCCGTCCAGAACCACGCGCCGTTCCTGGGAGCGGCGCTCGTCCACCGATG
>JBBIHW010000076.1:0-11170 GCA_037446795.1 Acidobacteriota bacterium | reverse complement strand
CCGTACGCGACGTCGCGCAGTCCGGACGGCTCGTGGGCATCCGGATTGACGCAGGTCTTCATGCCCCGTGCGAGAGCGTAGCGCATCTCCCGCCAGTCGAGATCGAGCCGCTGCGGGTGCGCGTTGATCTCCACGGCCACGCCGCGCTCGGCGGCGGCCTCCAGCACGCGCCGCAGATCGAGCGGGTAGGGCTCGCGACCGAGGAGCAGGCGGCCCGTCGGGTGGCCGAGGACGTCCACGTACGGGCTGTCGAGGGCCTTCAGGATGCGCGCCGTCTGCTCCTCCGCGCTCAGGTTGAAGCGGCTGTGGACCGAGGCGACGACCAGCTCGAGCGAGGCGAGGACCTCGTCCGGATAGTCCAGGCTGCCGTCGGGAAGGATGTCCACCTCGGCCCCCTTGAGGACGCGGAACGCGCCGTCGTAGCGCCGGTTGAGAGCCTCGATCTCCGCCTGCTGCTCCCGCAGCCTCTCGACGGAGAGGCCGCCGGCGTACGCCGCCGAGGGAGAGTGGTCGCACAGCCCCAGGTAGCTCATTCCCATGGCTCGCGCGGCCTCGGCCATCTGCGCGATCGTCGCGGTGCCGTCGGACCAGGCGGAGTGCACGTGGAGGATCCCTCTCAGCTCCTCCTGGCGCAGGAGGTCGGGGAGGGCGCCCCGCTCCGCGGCCTCGATCTCCCCCTGGTCCTCGCGCAGCTCGGGCGGGATCCAGGCGAGCCCGAGCGCCCGATAGACCTCCTCCTCGCTCGCGCAGGGGAAGCGATGGCCGTCCTCCTCCCTCACGAGGCCGTACTCGTTGAGCTTGAGTCCGAGCCGCTGCGCGCGGGTCCTGAGCGCGATGTTGTGCGCCTTGCTCCCGGTGAAGTACATCCACGCGAAGGGGAACGAAGCTTCGGGCACGACCCGCAGGTCCGCGTTCGGACCCGCCTCGAGCCGGATGCTGCAGCGGGTCGGGCCGCGCCCGATGACCTCGGCCACTCCGGAGCCGCTCGAGAACGCGTCCATGACGGCGTCGCTCTCCTCGGCGACGGCCACGATGTCAATGTCCTTCGCCGTCTCGAGCCAGCGCCTCACCGAGCCCGCCACCTCGGCGCGTACGACGCCCGGAGCGCCCCGGACGCGTCGGAGCAGCCGCTCGGCTTCGGTCCGGATCGCCGGCATCAGGTAGCGGCCGGCCTGCTCCTTGAGCCGAGCGATCCCCTCGAGGAGCTTCCGCTCGCTCGTTGCGCCGAGCCCCGGGACCTCGCGGACCCGCCCGGCGCGGCAGGCCTCCTCGAGCTCCTCGAGGGTCGCGATCCCCAGCGCGACGTGGATCGCGCGGGCCTTCTTCGGGCCGAGCCCCGGGATGCGGAGCCAGTCGCGAAGGCCCGCAGGGACCTGCGCGCGAAGGGAGTCGAGGTAGGGGAGGCCGCCGGTGCGCGCGAGCGTCGCGATCTTCCCCGCGAGGGTCGGGCCGATCCCCTTCAGCTTTCCGAGCTCGCCGGCGGCGAGCAGCTCCTCGAGGTCGCGGTCGAGGGAGCGAAGGATGCGCGCGGCGTTGGCGTAGGCGCGGCTCTTGAACGGATTCTCGCCCAGGAGCTCGAGCAGGAGGCCGATCTCGTCGAGGGCGTCGGCGATCTCGGCCCGGTCCGTCATCGGACCACCGCCCAGCGGCAGTAGATCTCGTCTCCGTGGCGCCCGAGGTCCAGCAGCGCGAGCCGCGTGCGGTCGGCCATCCCGAAGCCGTCTCCGTCGAGCAGCGTCGGAGCGAGGCGGCCTCCGAGAAGGCACGGCGCGACGGTCACGAAGATCTCGTCCACGAGCCCGAGCCGCAGCAGCTCCCAGTGGAGCTCGCCCCCGCCCTCGACGAGGAGCCGGCCGACTCCGCGCGACCGCAGGCGCCCCAGCACCTGCACGAGGTCCACGCGCCCGCGGCCGCACCGCCACACCTCGGCGACCGTCGAGAGCGGGTGCAACGTGTCGTCGTGGAGGTCCTCGACCGTGGCCACGATGCGCGAGGAGGACGGGGCCTGGCGGAAGAACCTGGCTCGCGGATCGAGCTTCCCGCTCGCCGTGACCACGACCCCGAGGATCCCGTCCGGCTTTCCCAGCGAGCGCCGGTAGGCCTGCATCTCGGGGTCGCGAAGGCGCAGCGGGGGATCGTCCGAGCGGACGGTCTCGGCGCCGAGCAGCACCGCGTCCGCCTCGGCCCTCAGCCGATCCATGCGCTGGCGGTCGTGCGGGGAGGTGAAGCGCGGGACCTCCCGCGCGACGGAGGCGACCTTTCCGTCGGCCGTCATGGCCATGTTCACGTACACGAACGGGCGGTCCACGGGCTCGTCCCAGCCGGTGCGGGCATTGTACCGTCCTCGACGGCGCGCCCCAACGATCGCGAAACGCCTCGCGCGGCCGCGGAAGGGATCAATCCGGCCCGAGCATCAGGGATACGCTCACCCCGTCCCGGACGGGGAGCACCGTCGTCACGAAGCGGGGCGAGGCGAGGAGCCTGCGGGTCAGCTCCACGACGCCGCGGGTCGCCGCGTCGCCGGGGGGCGGGTCGAGCACCCGGCCGAACCAGAGCATGTTGTCCGACACGAACAGCCCCCCGGGCCGCAGCAGCGTCGCCGCCCGCTCGAGCGCGTCCGGGTAGCGCTCCTTGTCCACGTCGTTGAACACCAGATCGTACGGGCCGTCGAGGCGCCCGGCGAGCTCCAGGGCGTCACCCGTGTGGACGCGGCACCGCGCGGCGAGGCCGCCTCGCCGCAGAAATGCCTCGGCCTCGCGCGCGCGCTCCGGGCAGCGCTCGGTGAGGACGACCTCGCCCCCGGCTCCGACGGCGCGGGCGAGCCAGTACGCGCTGTAGCCGAATCCGGAGCCGAGCTCGAGGACGCGGCGCGCTCCCGACGCGCGCGCCAGCACGAAGAGGAGCCTTCCCACCTGCGGCCCGACGATGGGGAAGCCGCGCTCGGCCGCGAGCCGTTCCATCTCCTCGAGCACCGGGTCGCCCGTTCGCGCCAGCGTCTCGAGATACCGGTGGACGTCGGGATGCACCACATCCATGTCCAGGATCCCCGTTCACGGAGCGGCGCCGCCACGCTACCATGGGGGCGCCCGGACGACCAACGAGGGAGACGGAATGAGCGGCCTCCCGTCCCGCGAGCAGGCGCTCGAACTCCTCCACGAGTACACGGACAGCCCGAACCTCCGCAAGCACGCCCTCGCTGTCGAGGCAGCGATGCGCTCGTACGCGCGCAAGCTCGGCCAGGACGAGGAGGCGTGGGGCCTGGTCGGCCTGCTCCACGACTTCGACTACGAGCGGTGGCCCGATCGCGAGAACCATCCCTGGCGAGGCTCGGAGATCCTCGCCGAGCGCGGGTACCCCGAGTGGTTCCGGCGCGCGATCCTCTCCCACGCCTCCCACACCGGCGTGAGCCGCGAGTCGGACCTGGAGAGGGCGCTGTTCGCGTGTGACGAGCTGTGCGGCTTCCTGGTCGCATGCGCCCTGGTCACCCCGGGCCGCTCCCTCCACGACCTGAAGGTCTCCTCGGTCCGCAAGAGGATGAAGGACAAGGCCTTCGCGCGAAACGTGAGCCGCGAGGACATCGCCGATGGCGCCAAAGCGCTCGGCGTCGAACTCGACGACCACATCGCGTTCGTCCTCGAGGCCGTCCGGACCGTGGCCGAGGAGCTCGGGCTCGCCGGGCCGCCGATCTCCCCTGCCGCGGCGGAAGAGGAGGCCGACAGCCGCTCCGAGTGAGGGTCGGCGGGTCCTGCCGTGCTCGAGACGTTGTTCCGCATCCGGGAGAGCGGGAGCACGCCTCGCACCGAGGTCCTCGGCGGCGTGACCACGTTCCTGACGATGGCCTACATCGTCTTCGTCAACCCGGCCATCCTCTCGCAGGCGGGCATGGACTTCGGCGCGGTGCTCACGGCCACCTGCCTCGCCGCCGGGATCTCGACCTGGGGGATGGGGCTCATCGCCAACTACCCGATCGCGATGGCACCGGCCATGGGAGAGAACTTCTTCTTCCTGACCGTCGTGACCGGGATGGGCGTGCCCTGGCGCGTCGCCCTCGCCGCGGTGTTCGTGTCGGGGGTCGTCTTCCTGCTGCTGACCCTCGTCCGCGTGCGCCAGATGGTGCTCGACGCGGTCCCCGACAGCCTCAAGCATGCCATCGCGACCGGGATCGGCCTGTTCATCGCCTTCATCGGTCTCCTCGAGGCCGGCATCGTCGAGCGGCCGACCGGAGGAGGCGTCGTTCGCCTGGGGGATCTCACGAGGCCTCCGACGCTCGTCGCGATCGCGGGGCTCGTCGCCACCGCGGCCCTGATGGCGCGCGGCGTGCGCGGCGCGATCCTCGGCGGCATCCTGGTGTCCACGGCGCTCGCCTGGGCGACCGGCACCGTCTCCTGGCAGGGGCTCGTGGCGCCTCCCCCGTCGCTCGCGCCCACGTTTCTCGCCCTCGACCTGCCGCGAGCGCTCGGCGACCCGAAGATGATCCCCGTGGTCCTGATCTTCCTGTTCATGGCGCTGTTCGACGCGATCGGAACCCTCATCGGGATCGGCGCCCAGGCCGGTTTCCTGCGCGACGGGAAGCTGCCGCGCGCGACCCGGGCGCTCGTGGCCGACTCCTCGGGGACGGTCCTCGGGTCGCTTCTGGGTACCTCCACGGTGACCGCCTACATCGAGAGCGCGACGGGGGTGGAGGCCGGGGCGAGGACCGGCCTCGCGAACCTGGTGACCGGAGCGCTGTTCTTGCTCGCCCTGTTCTTCTCGCCCCTCGTGCGCATGGTGGGCGGCGGCGTCCAGGTCGAGGGCGGGGTCACGCTCCACCCCATGACCGCGCCCGCCCTCGTCGTCGTCGGGAGCCTCATGCTCGCGAACCTCGCGCGCGTGGACTGGTCCGATCCCACCGAGGCCTTCCCTGCCTTCCTCGTCGCCGTCGGGATCCCGTTCACGTTCTCGATCGCCGACGGGATCGGCTTCGGCTTCATGGCGTACCCGGCCCTGAAGCTCCTCGCGGGGCGGCCCCGCGAGGCCTCTCCTCTGGCCTATGCCTTGGGCGCGCTGTTCCTGCTGCGATACACGCTGCTCTGAGGTCGCCCGCGGTCGGGGGAGGCGACCCGGATCGAGGCGCGGTCGGCTGCCGGTGCGGCGAGGCCGGGGACATCATCGGCGCCGCGTTGCTCCGCGTCGGCTTCCGTCGCGGTTCGCTCGTCTCGCTGCGCCAGGAGCGCCGCGACCGCCTGGTGAGCCGCCATGACCACCAGGTAGGCGGCCCCGGCTCCGAGGTGCGCCCAGCCGAGCCATCTCGCCCAAGGTCCCGAGGCCGCGGCCTGGATCAGATACCCGCTGGACACCATCGCCACGAAGAGCACGAACACCAACCGCCCGGATCGCCTCGCGTCGGGCTCGTGCGACCGCCACTGGCCCACCACGTGGCGGAGGAACACCGTTCCCACGGCGAACACGAGAAGGGGTGCGACCAGGATGTGGGCCTTGAGGACCCACGGCTGCAGCGGGTGGTGGACGACCGCATAGGGATCGTCCGAGGCCATCAGGTACTTCATCCATGCGTAGGCGAGTCCCGTCAGCCCGGCCAGGACCGTCGAGCCCCACAGCAACCACCGCTCGAGGCCGTTCAACGGGACTGCCCACCCGGGCGCGGCGGCGCTGTTCCCACTGCCGCGTGCAGGGCGAGCACGCGGCGGGTCGCGTCGGTCACCGCCCTCGCGGAGAGGGTCGCGCCCGTGATCCCGTGGATGCCGCGGAATAGGTCGAGCCTGCCGTCGAGGCGGCGGCCGGAGAACTGCTCGAGCCAGCGCCGCTTCGGCAGGTACTCTTCCGGCTCGAGGAAGGCGACGATCTCCACGCGTGCAACACCGCCGTCCGGGGCGACGACGATCATCAGCGTCTGCTGGAGCGTGCGCACCGCGTGCGTGTCGAAGTAGGCCCATCCGGCCAGCTGGCCCCCGCGCGATCCCCGGTAGCGGGTGAGGAGAGCGCTCTCGAGGCGGATCCCCGGCCCGGCGAGCTCGCGCGCGCGGGCGAGCTGCGCCTCGGTCAGGAAGAACACCTCCCGCTCGAGCTGGGCTCCCTCGCCGAAGGCGAGGCGCAGCGCCTGCTCCTGGGTCAGGTAGACCCGCCCCTCGACCGCACCCGGGCCCAGCAGGGCGAGCGCGGCCCCGGGGAGGACCGCCGCGAGGATCGCGGCGCGGCGAGCCGGCGGGCGCTGCGCGACGGCTCCTCTCTCCTGCGCGGTCTCGGCTCGGTCCTTCATGAACCATCCGGCCTAGAACAGGAAGCCGAGGGCCAGGTTCACCTGGTCCACGCCGGTCCTCGCCTCGTTCTCGATCCGGTTGAGGTCCGCCTTCACGGCGACGTTGAGGATCGGCTTCCAGGCGATCCCGACGGTCGTCACCGTGACGTCGTTCGCCGGGTTCGACGCGAAGCCCTGGGGGACGCGGTCCTGCGTGTCGTAGCGCTCGTAACGGACGTACGGGATCAGGGCCTGGCGGGTCCCCTCGCGGTGGGCGAGGACGTTGTAGCCCACCTGGCCGTACCAGCCGTATTGGCGCTCGCCGACCGATTCGGAGCACGGCTTCTCCTCCGGCAGAGGTGTCGCGGAGCAGGGGACGATCGCCTGCGCCTCGTTGATCAGCGCCACGTCCTCGATCGTCGTCCTCACGAACAGGGCCCGAGCCTCGAGCCCGCGCCAGCGAAGCTCGGCGTGGGCGTCGTAGAGGGTCGTCCGCGCTCCGATCCGCTCGCCCGTCGCCGTGGACCGCTCCTGCCCGGCGTCGCCCGCGTAGAAGGCGCCGCCGAGGAGAAGGCCTTCCACCGGGCGCACGTCGAGCCGGCCCGTGACCGCGAGGTCCTCGGCCGCGGCCCGCGAGCCGCTCGAGCGGCCGCCCCGGATGCCGGAGGCGCTGAAGCCGGACGCCTTGCTCGAGGTTCCCGCCGTCGCCGCGAGGCCGTTGACGAGATAGGCGCGATAGGAGACGAGTCCCGCCTCGCCGAAGAGGCCGACCCCGTTCTCGCGCCAGGTCGTCGGGATCAGGTTCTGCTCCACGAACGGCCGCCGCGCGCCGAGGAAGATGGGCGGCTCGTGCAGCTCGTTGATGTGGCCCATGGGGACCAGGACCATGCCGGCCCGCACGTTGAGGGCGTCGCGGACCAGGAAGTCGAGGTAGCCGAACTCGACCGACACCTCGCCCGCCTTGCCCGTCGAGGCGTGCTCGAACTCGAGCTCGCTGTTGAAGACGATCCGGTCGTTGAACTTGTAGCCGAAGTAGAGGACCGCCCGGAGAAAGTCGAACTCGTCCCTCCTGCCCGACGGGGCGCCGTCCTCGCGCCTCGTGTCGAAGCTCTCGTAGAGCGCCTCGCCGTAGCCCCCGACCGACACACCGCGCTCGACCGCGTAGACTTTCGAGGCGGCGGGCCCCAGCCCGTACCGCCCCTCGCGCGCCTCGGGGGCCGCCTCGCCCAGCTTCAGGGTCTCGATCTCCTGCGCGAGGATCCGGATCTGCCGCTCGATCTCGCCGAGACGCGCGGGGTCCACCGCCCCGGACCGCCGCAGCTCGGCCAGTTCCCGCTCGAGGTCGCGGACCTTCTGCTCGAGGGATTCGATTCTGGACGCCTCCTCGGAGGCCGCCGCCGAGGGGGAGGGGCAGAGGGCGAGGACGCCCACCAGGACAGCGGCCGCGAACGCCGCACGGCTCGGACAGGACATCGGCAGGGACAAGATCGCCTCCTTGCGTTTTGCCAAACGCGCCGGAGCGAAATCTGTCCGCCCGGCGGCCGCGGGAGTCAGTTGCGAATAAGTCGCATCTAGAACCCAAAAAAAACTCACGAAGCCCGCTCTCGCCGCGCGCCCTTGCTTCGCTGGCAGGCCGCGCAGAGCCCGGCCATCTCGAGCCTCACGACCTCGGGTTTGAAGCCAGTCTCCACGTGCACGCGGCGCTTGAGGTTCTCCCAGAAGGGGCCGGCCGGCTCTTCGACGCCATGGCAGGAGGTGCACACGAGGTGGATGTGCAGGACCGAGGGGCGAACCTCGTAGTAGTGCCGCTCGCTGCTGACGTGCATGAGGTCGAGCTCGTCCACGAGGCCGAGCCGCTTGAGGGTGCCCAGCGTGCGGTAGACCGTCGCCCGGTGGATCGCCGGGTCCTTCGACCGGGCGAGGCGGTAGACGGACTCGGCGTCGAGGTGCTCGGAGGCGCGATCGAGGAGATCGGCCAGGAGCTTTCGCTGCTCGGTGAGTCTCAAGCCCTTGGCGCGCATGCGCTCGGCGAGGCTCTCTTTGGACAGGCCGATCTTCCTGGGCATAGTTGCGACTCTTTCGCGGGCAGTCCAGGCTAGCAGCGTGCCCAGCGGCCGTCAAGCAGACGCGTTCCCCCCGCTTGATCCTCGTCAACCGTCCGCGGTCAGGAGAGCTTGTAACCGAGCCTTCGCAGGAGCGAGATCCGTTTCGCCCGGTCTTCGTCTCCCTCGATCCCCTTCGGCGAGCTGCCGTCGACGACGCCGACGATCGCCCGACCCTCTCCGACCTCCGCCACCAGCACGGTCGCGGGGTTCGCCGTCGCGCACAAGATCCGACACACCTCGGGCACCGCCTTGATCGCGTTGAGCAGGTTCACGGGATAGGCGTTCTCGATGAAGAGCAGGAAGCTGTGGCCGGCTCCGATCGCCAGCGCGTTTCGCGCGGCCAGCTGCTGCAGCCGCTCGTCGTTGCCGCTCACGCGGACCAGGCACGGCCCCGACGCCTCGCAGAACGCCAGACCGAAGCGGGCCGAGGGGACGGTGCCGACCACGGCCTCGTGGATGTCCTCCACCGTCTTGATGAAGTGGGAGTGGCCGAGGATGAAGTTCATGTCCGCGGGCTTGTCGATGGGAACGGCCTTCAGGTCCATGGGGTCCTCCTTCCTCCGGTCTCCGGCGCCCGGGCCGTCTCGGCTCCGGCCGGGTGGATCGTGAGCCGGACGATCCTGCGCCCGCGCACCCTCGTGACCTCGATCCTGCGCCCGCCGATGTCCACCTCGTCGCCTGCCCGGGCGATGCGCCCGAGCCGCGCGACGACCAGGCCGCCCAGCGTGTCCACCTCCTCGTCGCTGCCGAGCGGGATCCCGATCTCTCGCTCGGCCTCGTCCAGGGGCACCGACGCGTCCACGAGGATCCTGCCGTCGGGCAGCGGCTGCACCTTGGGCGCCTCTTCGTCGAACTCGTCCTGGATCTCCCCGATCAGCTCCTCGACCACGTCCTCGAGGGTGACGATGCCCGAGGTGCCCCCGTACTCGTCGAGGACCGCAGCCATGTGAAGCCGCTGCTTCTGGAAGGCGGACAGGGCCCGGTCGAGGCGGAGGCTCTCGGGAAGAAACAGCGGCTCCCTCGCGAGCGCCCTGAGGTCGTAGTTCGAGCCTGCCTGCGCGGGCCGCAGGAAGAGGTCCTTGATGTGGAGGATGCCGATCACCCGGTCCAGATCGCCGTCGCACAGGGGGTAGCGGGTGTGGCCGGTGGCGCGGACGACGGCCAGGTTCTCCTCCGCCGAGCGGTTGGTGTCGAGGTAGACGGTGTCCGCTCGCGGGATGAGGATCTGCCTCACGGTCCGATCCGCGAAGCCGAGAGCCTTCTCGAGCAGCCTCGCCCGGCTCGAAGGGAGCAGCCCGCTGCGGGAACTCATCGAGAGGATGATGCGCAGCTCCTCCTGGCTGTGCGCGAGGCTCGCCTCGGAGGCCGGAGGCAGTCCCATCGCCCGCAGGGTCAGCGTCGCCGAGCCGTTGAGCGTCCAGATGAGCGGATAGAACAGGATCCGGAACAGACGAATCGGCCCGGCGCTCCAGAGGGCGATCGCCAGGGGCCGCTCGATGGCCAGGGTCTTCGGGGCCAGCTCTCCGAAGACGACGTGCAGGAACGTGATGAGCAGGAAGGAGCAGGCCAGGGCGGCCGAGTGCGTGGCGACCGTGCGTTGCGGTCCGAGCCCGGCGAACACCGGCTCGAACCAGCGCGCGAAGGCGGGCTCGCCGATCCAGCCGAGGCCGAGGGAGGCGAGGGTGATGCCGAGCTGCGTGGCCGACAAGTACGCGTCCAGGTCCCGGAGCACCCGCCGGGCGGCCACGGCCCTGCGGACGCCCTTCGCCACCAGCTCCTCGATCCGCGTGTCGCGCACCTTGACGATGGCGAACTCGGTGGCGACGAAGAACGCATTGAGCCCGACGAGGGCGAGCGCGACGAGGACGAGCGCGAGACTCATCGCCCGACAGCCCCGCGCTCGGTGGGGTCTCGCGCCACGGGCGCCTACCTCGGCAGCGTGGGGAGGCCGGTCGGGTCCACGAAAGGCGCTCCGGAGAGAAACCACTCGAGCCGCAGGATGACCTCGCGGGCCGAGGGGAGGTCGGTGGGATCGAAGGCCACCGCCCGGTCCCGGTGCTCGGCGAGCCAGCGCGCGACGAGGTCCACGTCCACCTCCGTCTCGCGCGTGGAAGACGGCGACGGGCGGTACGAGAAGAAGCGGTCCTCGAGGATCCTCTCGAGGCGCCGCAGTCCGCGCCGGCCCGGGCCGATGGCCAGTTTCTCGACGAGCTGGCCGTCCCGGATCAGGTACGCGCGGAGCACGCCGGGTGGGGCCGCCGGCTCGAGGATCATCATCGAGCCGAGGCGCGCGGCCCGCTCCGAGTCCGGGTGCACGCGCCGCTGCACGTTTCGCCTCGGCCCGCCGGAGGCGATGACCGCGGCCTCCCGGAGCACCGCTTCGAGGTCGGAACCCGTGGGCTCCACCTCGATCCGGTGCGCGGCGTCGAGCAGCGCCTGGACCCGCGGCGTGCGGCTCGTCCCCTCGACGAAGTACGACGAGACGCGCCGGCGCAGGTTGTTGGACCTGCCGACGTACAGGAGCTTCCCCTCGGCGTCGTAGAAGCGGTAGATGCCGGGCCCGGGCGGGAGCCGCCTCAGGAGCTCGCGATCGAACGCGAAGCGGCTCCAGTCGATGGGAGGCGCCCCGGCCGCCGTCGCGAGGCGCAGCTCGTCGAGGGTCTCGCCGGGCCGCCGGAGCCGCTCGAGGCAGGCCTCGAGGACCTCGGCGAGATCCGCCGGGTCGCCGGTGTCCCGCCACGCGACGCGCAGCTTCGCCGCGAGGTCCGCGAGCGAGTGATCGCGGCGCAGGCCGAGGCGCGACTGGCCCAGCCTGCGAAGCGAGATGGGC
>JBBIHW010000075.1:6086-11216 GCA_037446795.1 Acidobacteriota bacterium | reverse complement strand
GGATCACCCCCGGGGTGACTGCCCACGAGGCCAGGAACGACACGAGGAGCGTCCCCAGCCCGAACACGACCTGCTGACCCACCCAACCCCCTACGGCTTCGAAGGCCCGGAAATATACGGCGATTCCCTCGATCCGCCCGCGCGGACGCGGGAGGGCCGGGGGGGGCAATCCGAGGGGGGTGCGGGAGAGGCTCTAGAGGGCCCTGCGCCGAACCAGGACCACGTCGCCGGGCACGAGGACCGGGTCGGCCGCCGAGCCGTCCTCGACCTTGCGGAGATCCACGACGATCTCGGTCGGGCCCTTGTCCGAGTTCCGCCTGATGCGAACGCCTTTCTTGCTTCCCCACTCGGTGAGACCGCGGGCCTGCGTGATGGCTTGAAGGAGCGTCATTCCCGGTGTGTGCGCGATGCGGCCCGGCTCCCGCAGTTCCCCGTTGAGGAACACGAAGTTGCTTCGCTCCTGAACGGTGAGCACATCGCCGTCTCTGGGAAGCGGCGCGTCGGCGGCGTCCACGTCCGCAGGCTCCAGGACGAGCGTGTCGCCCCCCGAACCGGTCCGGCTGAGCACGACTTCCTGCCCCGGCGCGAGCGCGACGCCGGCCTCGGTGAGCACGTCCTTGAGCCGCATGCCGGGCCGCAAAGCGACACGCCGCGCCGTGGCCACGGCCCCCGTGACGTAGACGAACTGGCTCTGGTAGGACTTGACGGTGACCGAGACCTGGGGATTGACAAGGTAGTCGCGCTCGAGTGCCGCCGTCAGATCGTCGGCCAGCTCGGCCGCGGTGCGACCGGCCGCGCGAACCGAGCCCACCAGAGGCAGGACGATCATTCCCTCGGGCGAGACCGTGACGTCGCCGGACAGCTCGTCGTTCTTGTAGACGGACACGCTCACGACGTCGCCGACGCCGATCCGGTAGGTCGGGGCCGGGTCGGTCCCGGTGGAGTGCCGGGCGACGAGCACGATACGCACCAGCCCGCCATCCCACCGGATGGACCGGAACGCGAGACCACGGTCCTCGAGAGCGAGCCGCACGCCAGAGGACGCGGGCTCCATGCGGACCCCTGGCGGCAGGGACGCCTGCACGGCCTCGGTGGTCGGGAGCTTGACATACAGGCCCGTATCCAGTTGCTCGATCTCGATGTCCGGCACACCGGCCTCGAATCGGAGCGCCAGGCTGCGCACCCGCGAATCCGGAACGGTCTCCCAGGCGACGTGCGCGAGGGTGGCTGCAGCCGCCGCGGGTGCGACGGCCCCGGCCAAGATGCAACCGGCCATCGCCAGCAGCCGCCTCCCGAGAAACCGAGAGTTCCCGGTCCGCGCGAGCTGGTCCTGTCCGCGACCGCCGCGGGGTCGTACGGGCCGTACACCGGTGCCCTGCCGCCGGTGGAACATCTGCAGCCGTCCGAGCGACATCGCAAAGTCCAGACAGTATCCCATGGCGGTCCGAGCGTCAATCCTGGACGAGCCCGCTCGCCCCGCTCTCGCCCGGATCTCGGCACGCCGCTCGACGATGATGTAAGATGCACGATCCGCTCCCGCTTCGGGGAGGGCGACTTGAGACTCCTCATCGACGTCGTGAACGTCGCAAGCCCTGGCGGCCAACAGAACCAGGTCGAGATCGCACGTTCCGCCGAGACGCGCTGCCCTCCGGGATGGGACATCGTCGTCGCCCGCGCACCGAGCGCCTCGAAGCTGGAGAGTTCCGAGCGGCTGCAGGTGCTCACCGTGGACCGGCCCGCTCGTGGATGGGCGGGAATGTGGCGCTGGTTCCACCGCGACCTCCCGCAGCTCGCCCTTCGCCACCGCGCCGACGTCGTCTATTCGCTCAGCGGAATCCTCTCCGGCCGGCTCTGGCGCCGCTTCGGGACGGTCAACTCCGTCAACAACATGCTTCCCTTCACGCCCCTGCACCTCCGTCACTTTTCGTGGGTCTCGAAGGATCGGCTGCGGCTCGAGATCTTGCGCCGCCTGTACGTGAGGAGCTGCATCCGGGCGGACGCTGTCGTTTTCCCCTCGCTTCACGGCCTGGAGCGCGTCAGCGCTTACGCGGGCGACCTCGCAGGGAAAAGCTCGATCGCGTACAACCCCGTTCCATCGTACGTCGCCTTCGATCCGGCGAATCCCCCTCGCCATCCCCACGGCGGCGCGCCCTACTTCTTCTACCTCTCCGTCGTGTTCTGGTACAAGAACCACCTGAACCTCATCGAGGCGTACCGCCGTCTGCTCGGTGCAGGGCACGCGCTGCCGGACCTCGTCATGGCCGGCCCCCCCGCCGACTCCGACTATGTGCGGAGGATCCAGCAGGCCATTGCGGCCGGATCCCTCGCCTCCAAGGTCCGCTACCTGGGTACGATGCCGCGGGAGGACCTCCCGGGATGGCTGCACCACGCCACCGCCAACGTCTTTCCGAGCACCTGCGAGACCAACTCCTTCGTGCAGGGCGAGATCCTCGGTGCGCGCGGCGTGATGGCCTGCTCGAACGTGCCTCCGATGCCGGAGATCGCCGGCGACGCCGCGGAGCTGTTCGATCCTTTCGACCCGGACTCCATCGGCCGGGCGCTGCTGCGGCTCGCCTCGGACGAACGCCGCCGCGCGCAGCTGCGCGGCCTGGCGGCGAAACGGGCGGGCGAGTTCACCCGCGACGCCTGCGGCGAGGCGCTGTGGCGAGCGGTGCTTCGAGCCGAGGAGTCGTCGAGGTCGAGACGGAGGTCCGCAGGGATCTGAATCCGCGCCCTCGCGGGAGGGTGGATCCGGCGGCCACCGTTCGTCACGCGCCCCGCGCCGAGCCCGTCCGGCTTGTGCGCCGAGCATAGGCCGCTCGCCGCAGTTCCGCGATCGTTCGCACGAAGAGGCCGGCCGGCGGCCGGGGTCGCACTGGACCTTGCGGGGTGGCGATGAGGGTGCGCCCTCGGATGAGATCGAGCGCGATCTCTGCGAGCTTGTCGTACATCCGCTGGGCCAGGATCGGCCACAAGTGCCTGTTGGGCCGGCTCGGATCCCACCTCACGCGCTCCTGGAAGAGAATCGGACCTGCGTCCACGACGGGCACGACCAGATGGACCGTGTAGCCGACCTGCTCGAAGCGGCCTTCGAAGATCGCCCAGTCGAACGGGGAGGATCCGGCGTAGTCGGGACTGATGCCGCAGTGCGGGTTCACACAGGCCACTCGCGCGATCCGGATGGTTTCGCGGGTGAGGATCGGCGCTCCCGCCAGCAGGACCAGGTCGGGCCTGAGCGAACGGAGGAGCGCCTGGTCGGGGCCGTGGTTGATGTCCGTCACCTCGTGGTAGCGGAGCCATCCCTCCCTCACGATCCCGGGAGCGGGCTCGAGAACCGGGTACTCGGAATCGCGGGCGGGATTCCTGCTCCCGGGCCGCATCCGGAGGAGCGGGCGCGCCGCGGCCTTCGAGAGCTCGAGGAGCAGGACGTCGAGCGCGATCCACAGCCCGCGACGACGGTAGAGCCGGAGAAAGAACCTCGGGGAGCCGGGCTCGACCCGCAGGCGGGTCTGGTTGACCAGGAACAGCTCGACCCCGGAGGGCCTGAGGCGGCGGGCCAGGTAGCAGGCAGCCGGTTGCAGTCCCGCGGTGAGGATCGCCACCCGGCGCACCTGTCCGCCGACCTCGAACCTCGCATCGGGCTCCTGGCCGGGTTCGGGGGCCGCGCTCATCGCGACGGGTCGCCGGGTTCGTGCCCTCTCCGGGGTGCGCTTGCGGCCGGGCCTTCGGACGAGGGCGCGTCGGTCCCGGAAGGCGAGCTGCGCCCCCTTCGGTCGCCCGGAGCCGGCAGGTAGCGCTCGCGGAACTGCTCGAGCTCCTCCTGGGCCCGCTCGTAGTCCGCCGGAATCCCGATGTCGAGCCACCTGCCCGAGAAGGGGTAGGATCGAATCACCTCGCCCCGCTCGAGAAGGGTCTGCATGAGCGTGTCGAAACCGAAGTAGGTGTCCTCGGGGATGTGGCGCAGCACGGACCGGCGGAACACGTAGATCCCCATGCTGACCTGGTGCTGGAGCGCGGGTTTCTCCTGGAAGCCGTGGATCCTGCCCGCCCCATCCGTCTCGATCACGCCCAGCTCGAGCTTCGTCGTCTTGACGTACGTCGCCACCGTGGCGCTGTCGCCGTGGCGCCGGTGGAACTGCCACAGGTCGTCGTAGTCGAGGTCGGTCAGCAGGTCGGCGTTCATCACGAGGAAGTCGTCGGGAAGATCTCGCACGAGCCGGAGCGGCCCCATGGTGCCGAGCGGCATCCGCTCCTCCGAGTAGTCTATGCGGAGACCGAAGCGCGAGCCGTCGCCGGCGACCGCGCGAATGATGTCCGCCAGGTACCCGAGCGCGATGGTCACATGGCGGAACTCGTAATGGGCGAGCTGCCGGAGGACGATCTCGAGAATGGGCGTGGTGCCGATGGGAACGATCGGCTTGGGAATCACGAACGTGTACGGAGCGAGGCGCCGCCCGGCGCCCCCGGCGAGGATCACGGCCCTCTTCGAGCTCACGGCCGGCACCCCCTGGCGACGCCGCTACCGACCGCGTACACGGCCGTCAGTTCTTGTACGCCGGGCTGTCGAGGTCCCGGAGGATCCCGTTCCGGATCAGCTCGTAGACCTCCCGGATGCCGTCCTCCACGGACCGAGTGACCCGGAACTGCAGGGCGTCGCGGATCTTGGAGAACGAGACGCGGTAGTCGCGAGGGTCCTCGTCCTTGTGGACGTATTCCACCTCGGCTCCCGGCGCGTACGGAAGCACCATCCCGACCAGCTGCTTCTTGGTGAAGTTCTGCTCGGTGGACCCCACGTTGAAGACTGCGCCGGCCACTTTCGGTTCGGAGGCCTCCAGCACCCGGACAACGGCGCGCGAGGCGTCCCGCACGTGGACGTACGGGCGCCAGAACTGCTCCCCGTAGACCTGGAGGCGTCGCTCGACCGCGAGCCGGAGCACGAACTCGTTGACCGTCAGGTCGAAACGCATGCGGGGAGACACACCGAAGATGGTCGCGAATCGCAGCGCGGTGGCGCACATGGAGTCCGCGCGCGCGGGATCGAGCACCGCGTTCTCGACCGCCACCTTCGTCTCGGCGTAGAGCGACACGGGCTTCAGCTCCGCACTCTCGTCCACGTATCGCTCCGGGTCC
>JBBIHW010000075.1:0-6057 GCA_037446795.1 Acidobacteriota bacterium | reverse complement strand
AGCGAACACGAAGCGCCGGACGCCGCTGCGGCCCGTCTCCTCGAGCAGCGCGAGCGAGGCCTCCAGGTTCACTTCGCGGGCGAGCTCGGGCTCGCGCGCGCACGCGGGATCCCCGACGATGGCCGCCAGGTGGACGACCGCCTCCGCGCCGGCGAGCGCCGTGCGGACCCTGTCTCGGTCCCGGATGTCGCCGCGCACGAACTCGAAACCGGGATGGTTCCAGACTCCGAGCAGGGAGGCTCCGCCGTGAAGCAGGATGTCGTAGACCCGCACGCGGTGCCCGCGCTCGAGAAGCAGCGGGACGAGGGTCGAGCCCAGGTAGCCCGCTCCGCCCGTCACGAGAATGGTCACGGCGGCGACTCCCCGAGCGCTCGGGTCAGCGCTTCGCAAACCGCGTCCACGTCGTCTTCCGAGAGAAGGGGATGCAGGGGGAGCGTCAGGAGCCGCTCCGCCAGCTCCTCCACCCGGGGGACGCGAGCGTCGTAGCGGCCGCGAAAGCTCGAGAACCAGTGCACCGGAGGGTAGTGGACGCTCGTCTGGATCCCCTGGTCCTTGAGCGCGCGCTGGAGCCGATCCCGGTCGGCGCGCGGGGGCAATACGACCGGGAAGATGTGGCAGGAGGACTCCGTCTCGCGCCCCTCGAAGGGAATCGTCAGGCCCGGGACGTTTCTCAGTCGTTCCCGGTAGCGTCGCACGCACGCCCGGCGCGCCGCGTTGTTGCGGTCGAGCTTTCCCAGCTGAGCCAGGCCCAGGGCCGCCTGGATCTCCGTCAAACGGTAGTTATGACCGACCCCCACCACGTCGTAGCCGGAGGCGTGGCCTCGGTGCTTGTCGTAGCTGAGGGCGGTCATCCCGTGAGACCGGCGGCTGCGGACGAATCGCGCGATCTCGTCGTCGTCCGTCGTCACCATGCCGCCCTCGCCCGTCACCAGGTTCTTGTTCCCGAAGAAGCTGAAGCAGGACGCGTCCCCGACGGACCCGATCGGGCGCCCGCGCCAGGTGGAGCCCGGCGCGTGGGCCGCGTCCTCGACGATCCGAAGGCGCCTGCGGCGCGCGATCTCGCCGAGTGCATCCATGTCGCAGGGATAGCCCGCGTAGTGCATGGGCACGATGGCCCTGGTGGCCGCCGTCACCTTTCGATCCACGTCGTCGGGATCCATCAGCAAACACTCGGGGCCGACCACGTCGGCGAATACGGGCCGGGCGCCGCAGTACAGGGCTGCGTTCGCCGTAGCGACGAAGGTGAGGGCCGGCACGATGACCTCGTCCCCCGGACCCACGCCGGCCGCGAGAAGGGAGAGGTGCAGCGCCGCCGTACAGTTGCTCACCGCGACGGCATGGCGGGCTCCGACCCGCTCGGCGAACCGCAGCTCGAGCTCGGCCGTCCTCGGCCCCTGCGTGAGCCACCTCGAGCGGAGCACCTGGAGAACCGCCTGCTCCTCTTCAGGTCCGTAGGCGATCTCGCTCAGGGTGACCCGCCAGGTGGTCGCTCCGGTCCCCATGCTCTCCTCGCGCGTCGGACTCGCGCTCCCCTCGGAACCCTCCGGGCTTCCGCCGCCAAGCTCTTCGGTAGGCCGCGATCCTCGGCGCGAGCCCGCCCGACCTGCGGCACCAGCGCGGCTCACGTCGCCGTCCTGCCTTCAGTGAGATGCGGGCGCTCGCCTGCGTGCGCCTTCCGCCACCGCGTGTCCTGCCGTGGCCAGCGCGTGAGTATACTGCCAGCGCGGGGCGGGAACCACCTTCGCGCTCCGGCCCTCCGGCCCCCCAAGCGGCCGGCGGCACGTGTTCTTCGCCGCCCGATGACGGCCGACGCGTCACGGGGTTCCCGGCGCCCTCGGCGCGGTGGCGGCGGCCGTCGCTGCCGTCGGTTCACGACGCGGGGGGGTGGGGCCTCCAGCGCACACTCCGCCACGGCCCGAGCCTGCGGTAAACGACGCGGCGGCTCTCGACGAACCCGGCCCGTTCGATCCCTCGGATCGAGGGGCGATTCGCCGCGTCGGAGGCGATGAGAACAGCGCGAAACCCGCGACGAACGAGCTCGGCACCGATCTGCTCCAGAAGACGGGGATAGAGTCCGCGGCCGCGATAGGTCGGGAGGACATAGCATTGCGAGATATACGCCTCGTCGGCTCCGAGCGGGTACTCGGCGCCGATCTCCGGCAGCGGCAGCCGGCGCGTGGAGAAGAAGCCGTAGGCCAGCGCGAACCCCTCCTTGCCG
Source organism: Acidobacteriota bacterium (assembly GCA_037446795.1). Classification (GTDB taxonomy): domain Bacteria; phylum Acidobacteriota; class Polarisedimenticolia; order Polarisedimenticolales; family JBBIHW01; genus JBBIHW01. The sequence goes on along the minus strand of JBBIHW010000075.1, from coordinate 3,839 downwards.
ACGAGGACGCAGCACTCCTTTTCCCCGCGGCGGAGGCCCTGGCAGTCCGTCCAGAGCGAACGAACCGTTCCGAGCCGGTGGTGGAAGTGGCGGCGGTCGAACTGATCGAGGAACACCGGGCGAACGTCATCCTGGGGTCGCGCTTCGGCGCTTCCGTTCAGCTCCAGCCGGTACAGCTTGATCGTCCGCCAGACGATCCGGCCCGCGCTCGCACGCCGGATGGCGAGCCCCAGGAAATAGGTCTTCGAGGCACGCCAGGCGGCGACCGCCTCCTGCCAGGGACGCCGCTTCGCCCACGACAGCAGCGCCGCCAAGAAGGGTGGGCGCGAGGCGGCCAGGGTACCGTGCGGCATGAAGGGCTCGCCCCTCATGCCGATCTTGAAGTTGGTCACGCCGGGATTCCGCGGGCTCAACCCCTCGAGGTCGTACCACCAGGCCCCGGCGTCGAAAGCCCACCGGGAGGCGGCGACCTCGAGCACCCGGCCGATCCCCTTGTGCTCGCGCGCCTCGTCCGGGGCCACACCGGCCATCATCCGGGACGCCCGGCGTCCGGCGATGGCGAGCATGAGCGCGGCCATGATCTCGTCCCGGTCGTTCTCGATCAAGAAGATCCGGGACCGAGCTTTGCCGAAGGCCCGCAGCAGCCCGGGGGTGAGCGCGGTCGTGAATCCCTTGTGCTCCTCGAGCCGCGCTACGAGGGCGCGCGCCCGCAAGAAGTCTTCCACGTCGCTCGACTCCCGGATCCGTCCCAGCAGGCCCTCCGACCTGCGGAAGAGCTTGCGCCAGTCCGACGACGCGCCGCGCAGCAGAGCATCGCGTTCGTCGAGCCGCACGAGCGCAGAGAACTTGAGCTCGCCGTGCGGAGGAAACAGCGGCCGGAGACCCGCACTGCGGATCGCATCGGGGCCCACCTCGGCGGCGGTCTGATAAACGGCGCAGACCAGCACTTCCCCCCGGCGCAACGCCCTTCGGTACGCCGCGATGCAGGCTACGAAGCGCGCCTCGATCGTCGAGGAAGCGAGGCCCGACTGCACGACGAGGGGCCCACGACTGATGTAGGTCAGCGGCAGTCCGTACAGGCGCTTGCGAAGCGCCGTCGCGGCTGCGCAGATCTCTCCGGCGGGGTCGAGCCACAGGTCTCTTCGAACCGCCCAACCGTCCGAGCGTCTGCCTTCGCCCCATGCATGGGACTGGTTGACGGTGAAGTCATCGAACCGAGCGCACAGCTCGTCCCACTCTCGGCCCGTTCCCTCGAACGGGACCCGACGGAGCAGCGGCGGAGCCTCGCCCTCCGGCGCAGCCTTCAGCGGTTCCCTCTTCATGAAGACGCTTCGCCGATCTCCGCGGCCCACCTCTGGAAGTCGGACCGCTCCGGGAAATCCCGGATCCAGGAGCGAACCAGCTGCTCCGCGGTGTGCCGCCGCCCCGCTCGTTCGAAGAAGGACAGAAGCTCGCGCGCAAGAACGGGATTCTCTGTCGTGAGGACGAACCCTTCCCTCAGCAGGCGCTCCGCGACCTCGGCATTGCCTGCCCGTTCACAGGCGCGGGCCGACTGGATGCGCAGCCCGACATCCCCGGGGCTGTCCCGGACCGACTCTCTCAGATCTCGGCATGCGCCCTCGTAGCGGCCCAGGCGGAACTGGACGTCTCCCAGTCGCCGGACGAGGCCGGCGCGGCCGATGCCCGGCCTTAACGCTTCCTGGAGGACGCCAAGCGCCTCCTCGAGGCGTCCAGTGCCCTCGAGCACTTGCGCCTTGTGCTGGAGCGCTTCGTACCGCTCGTAGTCGGTACGGGCGGCCGCCAGGGAGGCGTCGAGATGCCGGAGCGCGCTGTTCGGGTCTCCCTGCTCCCACGCGAAGCGGCCCGCCTCGCGATGGAGCAGGCTGTGCTCGAACTCGGGGGCCCGCTCGATTCCCGCGCGCAGCCCCTCCAGGATCGCCTCGTAGAGGTCACGCGGCAGGCGACCGCGTCGCCCCCAGGTATGGAAGGATGGCGCCGGCATCATCCGGGCGGACCGCACGACGGCCTCGGTGGCCCGCGGCACTTCCCCGGCCGCCTCGTAGGCGGACGCGAGGACGTCCAGCTCCGCGAAGCCGCCTGGCTTGAGGACGACCGCGACCTCGGCGGCGACCCGGGCGATCGCCCTGTCCGGATCGAGGACGCCCTGGCTCCTTCTGGTGAGCACCTCGAGGGACACCCCCTCGGCGCGATCCCGCAGCTTGGCCCTTCGCACCGCCACCTCGGCGAGCCCGCTCCAGGACCAGGCGTCGGTGGGGCATCGCAGAACCGCTCCCGCGTAGCCGCGCCAGGCCCGGTCGAGCACGGCCCGGGCCGCGGCGGCGTCGCCAGGGGGTCGCACGTCGTGGAGGCTGAGGGCGGAGTCCCCGGCCCAGGCCCAGAGCCACGCATCCCCGTCGCGGACCCTGAGCGCCGAGTCGAATCGGTCCGAAGCGCGCTCGAAGTCCCCGGCTCTGTATGCACGGACGCCGGCCAGGAAGCGCGCGTCCGCCACCGTCGCCCGGTACGCGACCCACGCCTGGATGGCCACCAACAGCACGAGCGCGGCCCGCCGGAGCAGCACGATCGGGCTCACCTGCCCAGATCCGCAGCCAGAATCGAGACGATCCGCTCCGCGGCCTTGCCGTCCCAGAGCTCCGGGAGCTTTCCCTCGACCGGGCTGTCGAGGGCCTCCCGGATCGCCGCGCGGATCCTCCCGGGCTCCGTCCCGCCGAGACGATTGGTCCCCTCGAGGACGGTCACCGGCCGCTCCGTGTTCTCCCGCAGGGTCACGCACGGCACGCCGAGCACCGTCGTCTCCTCCTGGATGCCGCCGCTGTCGGTGAGCACCACCGCCGCGTCGGCCATGAGCGACAGGAACTCGAGGTAGCCGAGAGGCTCGAAGAACCGGAAGCCGCGGTGGTCGGAGAAGCGGATCCGGTCGAGGACCGCGCGGGTGCGGGGGTGGACGGGGAAGATTACGGGAAGCCTCTCGGCGAGCTCCGCGACAGTCTCGAGCACGCGGGAGAGGGTCTGGGGCTCGTCCACGTTGGTCGGCCGGTGCAAGGTGAGCACGGCGTACGCCTTCGGCGCGAGCCCCAGCTTCGCCCGAAAACCGACGGTCTTGGCGCGTTCGAGGCACGCCCGCAGGGTGTCGATCATCACGTTGCCCGTGAAATGCACCCTTCCCGGAGCCACGCCCTCGCGCGCCAGATTGTCGAGGCCGCTGCGCTCGGTGACGAACAGCCACGAGGAGACGGAATCGGTCACGATGCGGTTGATCTCCTCGGGCATGCTCCGATCGAAGCTTCGAAGCCCCGCCTCGACGTGGGCGACCGGGACCCCCTCCTTGACCGCGACGAGGGCTGCCGCGAGGGTGGAGTTCACGTCCCCCACGACGACGACGGCCGCGGGACGGCGCTCCCGGATCACGGGCTCGAGCCGGATCATGATCTCGGCGGTCTGCCGGGCGTGACTCGCGGAGCCGACGCCGAGGCGGATGGACGGTTCCGGGATGCCGAGCTGCTCGAAGAACAGCTCCGACATCTCCCGGTCGTAGTGCTGCCCCGTGTGCACGATCGTCGCCTCGAGCCGCCCGTCGCGCCGGAGCGCAGCGGCGATGGGGGCGATCTTCATGAAGTTCGGGCGGGCGCCCGCGACCAGCAGGAGCTCCGGTTTCAAGGGGCCTCCTCCGCCTCGGCCCCGGGTTCGGCCGGCCGCCGCCGATCGGCGTCCTCCCCCGCCGCAGCCAGCACGCCCGCCAGCGTCGCGAACAGCGCAGCGTTGGAGGGAATCTGGAGGTTGAAGTCGTAAACGGTGTGCACCAGCATGGCGATCACGGC
>JBBIHW010000074.1:0-11260 GCA_037446795.1 Acidobacteriota bacterium | reverse complement strand
TGACCTCAGCGGAGGCTACGCCAGAACTTTTCCACGACAAACGGGACACATCCCGCTGCAGACGCTTCGTCAACGGATGCTGCTCACGGCAGCCCAGCTCACTCGCACCGACAACCGGCCTCGACTGGTGCTTCCGGCGAGCGGGCCGCGACAGACAGCCTGGAGATTCGCGCTTCAACGTATCCAACGGCTCCGTCCCTGAAACGATCGTTTTTCACGCAGGATTCAGGATGAAGCTTGCGGCCCAGGAACGACATCACGTCCTTGGCATTGAAGTGCAGGCTACTGTGCTCCTGCCCGCGAGAAAAGTGCGGCGCGGCCCGACCCGGCCGTGGCCTCGGTCTCCTCGAATCGGACCGAGCTCGTCCCGTGAACTCGTGCAGGGCTCCACCGAGCAAACCGGCTCAGTCGAAAGGGTCGAGCCGGGGATTCGTGTCCGCTCGAAGCAGACGCCCGCCCGAACTCAGAACCGATAGAAGACAGTGATCCTCGGAACGACGTCCGTGTCCGGGTCCGGCCCACCAGGCGTGGCGTCGTAGAACACGGCCTCCAGGTTCGGAATCAGGTTCGCCCTCGGATGGATCGAGAAGTCCACGCCGGCGACGAAGAAAACCGACCGCGCCGAGGGATCGAAGGGCAAGTAGGCAATCTTGTCCCCTTCCGGGTTCGGGTCGAAGACCCGATCGAGCCGCGCGAGAAACGTCGTCCGGTCGCCGATCTTGACCGAGCCGAACACGGAACCGACGTCGAGGGACAGGTTCGGCCCGGCCGCCTCCCGCTCCTGGCGGGCGTAGAAGAGCACGGCTCGCGAGCGGGGACGAGTCCACGCGGCCCACCCCTGCACCGTCCTCCGGTCTGTTTTTCCCGGCCGGTTGTCGTAGTCGGCGTAGAGCTGGACGTAGAACGACTCCGACGGGCTCAACCCGATCGCGACCGATCCTTTCTTTCCTTCGTTCGTCTCCGAGGACACGCCGGCGCCGTTGTCGAGGGTGACGTGGTAGTCCACCTTTCCTCCCACGCCGAGGCTGCCTTTCAAGCCGACGCCGAACACGCGCGCATCTCCCATCCTCTGCAAATCCAGCGGGGTTTTCTCGACGTGGCGGTAGCCGTAGAATCGCTCTTCCTCGAGCCGATCCCAGGTGGGAGAGGGGGAAATCCCTCCGTAGAGCGTGTGCTTCGAGAAGGCCCAGGCGACATAGGCGTCCTTGATGAACGGCTCGAGTCTTTTTTCCGTGCGGAAGTCGCCGGGACTGGCCACTTCGAACCGCAGCCTGGCCGCGAGCCTCTCGCTCAGCTTGTGATCGAACGTCAAGTATCCGCGCCGGATCCAGAAGCCGTTTTCTCCTTCGATGGTCGGATCGTGGTCTGCGGCGATCCAGTACGCATCGCCGAAGATGTAGCCGCTCACCCGAATGGGTTCTGCCTTCTCCTCGCCGCGCACGGTCCCGGCGAGGGCGAGCGCCACCGCGAATCCTGCGATCCCCGGGCCACGCATGTACACCCCTCCTCTCCAACCGATCGCGCGCCCCTGCGCGCGGTTCAAACTTCCTTGACGAGTCGGACCCGCGTATCGTAGAAGCTCACGCTGCCGCCGACGGGATCGAGCAGGCAGGTATTGCGGAGGTGGTCGTCGAGGCGCATGGCGGCGTTCGCGTGGACGCCGGTCGCCCGCCTCGGGTCGGCCGGGACCCTCTTGCCGTCGATCCAGACGTCCGTGGCCCCGTACGCCCAGTGCCCCTTGCCGAGAGAAAAGCCGACGACGCCGGGCCTGAGTCCCTCGGTGAGCTTGACCTCCCCGACCATGGGCTTGAGCGTTCCGTTCTTGAGGTTCCATAGCCCGCGCGGGTTGGACTTGGAGACGACCCGCACGCGGTCCCCATCCCGCAGGCCGAGCCGCTCGGCATCCCGACGGGCGACCAAGATCTCGTTCGTCGGGTGGACGGCTCCGAGCCAGTAGTCGGCCACGGTCCGGGTCTTCGTTTCCGTGACCTCGCGGAAGGTGATCAGGTTGAGGTCGTAGCCCTCGGCCTCGTCCCGGATCTCACGGCCGAGGACGTCCTGGACCGGCTGATAGACGGGAACGCCCGAAAGCCTGCCGCCGGTCATGGCGGACTTCGCCCGGGCGAGCTTTTCGAGATAGAGGTTGATCAGTCGCCCGTAAGGGTTCGCCGAACGGTCGCCTTCGTATGCTTTCTCGTAGTCCTGGAAGCGGCCTCCGCGGTTGAGCACGTAGACGACCTTTCTCCACAGGCTCTCGCCTGCCGCCTTCTTCCACCGTTCGGCATCGAACACGCTCGGCGGCAGGTGCCGCCGCGCGTCGAGAAACGCCTCCATCTCCTCGTTGTCGGCGTCCGGGACCGAATCGCCCGGCCGCTCTCCCGCTGCCAGGTTCGCGACCATCTTCAAATAGAAGTCCTCGGGTCGAGTGAACGGAAGGTCGGGGCCGAACCCTTGCGGGCCGAACCCGGGCAAACCGAGCTTCTCGGCGAGGCCGAGGAGCATCGCCTCGAGCGACAGCGGCATCGTTTCACCGAAAACGGTGGCCATCCCCGGCACCGGCGCCACCGCGGGATTCCGAACCGGCTGCGCCTTCTGCGGGATCGCGGGGTGACTCCCGTGGAACTCCCATCGCTCGAGATAGGTGAGGTCGGGAAAAATGTAATCGGCATACATCGAGGTTTCGCCGATCGTGATGTCGGAGGCCACGACCAGGGGGATCTTTTCGGGATCGCTCAAGACCTCGATGACATTCTGGCCTCCCGGAAGGGAATAGGCGGGGGAGGCCATGTACAGGAACAACGCGCGGATCGGATACGGATATTTGTCTTCGATCGAGGGGAAAATCTCCTGGTAGATGTCGCTCGAAAACGGATACCAGTTGCGCCGCGCTGGGTAGCCCTCGAACAGAGTCGAGTCCTCGTATCGGACCTCGTGGCGGACGAGGCTGACCCCGAAGGGAGTCGTTTTTGCGGGGTGGAGGGTCGTGAGAGGCCAGGGCTGGCCCTGCTTTTCCCCGAGAATGTCGTAGGTGGTCGCCTTCACGAGACCCCCCTTCGAGTCCCAGTTGCCCACGAGAGCGTTGAGGCAGTAGAAGGCGAACACCGCGTAGAAGCCGTTCGTGTGCTGGGAGACCCCCCGGTGGATGTCGGCGACGGCCCGCTTCCCGTGGCTGGTGAACTCGCGCGCCAGATCGACGATATCGGCGGGCCGGATGCCCGATGCTCTCGGGCTCGATCCCGCAGATGTCCGCCCATTCGGCGAGGCTCTTCGAAGCGGCCGACTCGTAGACGAGCCGTAGCGCGCTCTTGACCCGCACCTGGCCGATCGTCGTGTCCACGAGAACGTCGCCGATGGCGGGGGTCGTCTCGTCGTTCGGGTCGAAGGCGACCGGCCGTCCATCGGACAGCACGACGAACGGGTCGAACTCCCATTCTTTCCCGTCTTTTCCCTTTCGCTTCTCCCGCCCGGCGAGCCCGATTTCGGAGGCGCGCAGGAACGTACCGTCCTCCTTGACGAGCCACGCGGCGTTGGTCCAACTCGTCTCTCCCTCCTGTTTCGCCGCAGCCTTGTTCGCCGCGCGGAGAAACCGGACGTCGTGGCGGCCCTCCTCGACGATCCAGCGGATCATGGCGAGGGCCAGGGCCGCCTCCGAGCCCGGCCGGGCCGGGATCCACCGCCACGCCTTGGAGGCGATCTTGGAAAACCGCGGGTCCACGACGGCGATCTTTACCTTTCCTTCGAGGAGCCGCTCCATGAGCTTTCGGGCGTGGTGGGTGGGACCGTAGCCGCCCTCGATATAGGCGGTTCCCACAGCGAGCAGGAACTCGGCGTGGCTCGTGTCCGCCTGCCAGTAGAACTTCTGCCCGCCCGAGAATTTTCCTTCCTGGAACTGGTCGCTCATGGCCTTCCCCGTGAAGTAGAGCGAACCCTGGCAGACGGTCGTGTGGCCGTGGGCGTTCACGGAGCCGAAGGAGTCCTGAACGAATCGCCGGATGAACTCGTTGCGTCCCCCCTTGAGGCGGCCCCAGACGAAGGCCAGCTGGTTGTTCTTGGGGCCGAGGTCCGGATGCTCTGCGTCGATCAGAACGGGAAGGTGGGTGGCGAACGCCCGCTTGAAGTCTTCGACCGCCTGCTGCTTCTCTTCGGGTGTCCGCTTCGAGCGGATCGTCTCGACCGCCTTCGCCATCTCGGAAGCCACGGCCGGATCCCGCAACGCCCACAGCTCCCGCAACCCCGGCACGCGGCGGTTTTCTTCGCCCGGAACGCCCCGGAACAGACGGCCCCCCTCGACGATCTCCTGAATGGCGCGATCGAAGGGGATCGTCTTCCAGCGGTTCGAGCCTCGCGGCCCCGCGCGCTTCAAGACCCGGACGATGCGATAAGGATCGTACAGAGTCTGGATTCCGGCCTGCCCCTTCGGACAGAGCGCCCCTTCCACGTTCAGCGCCTCCCGCAGTGGTGTCCCGTACCGGATCGAGGGCACCAGGGTCCAAGGGCTGTACGGGTTCCCTTCGATCTTGACGGCGACACCATCCTCGATCCGAACCCGGACCCCGCAACCGGTGTTGCACTGAAGGCAGACCGTGTGAAGGGCGCGCTCCAAACCGTCAGCGCTCAGCGGACCAGGATCGGAAGGGCGGCCGCCGTCGGAGGATTCCGCGCGTCCCCGGGCGAGAAGGGCCGCGCAGGCCGCACCACCCCCGGCAAGTGCCGATGTCTTGAGGAAGTCGCGGCGGCTTCCGCTCGTTTTGTTTCTCGGATCACCCTCCACCATTTCGAGGCTCCTTTTTCTTCGTGTGTACCGGCCCCGCGCGAAGCCGTTCAGCTTCCGAAGGAGTGGCAGGACGTGCAGTCGAAGGCGGGCCGGCTGGAGACAGGCTGCTTCGTTTCCGGCCAGTCGCCCACGTAGAAGACCCGCGGTTCGGTTCCGAGCTCGGGGGAAAGCCGCCGGGCCCGACCCGACGCGACCAGTTCCGAGACCAGGCTTGTCTCGTCCGAAAGGTCGCCGAAGTACATGGCGAGGCCCGTGCAGGTCGCCACACACGCCGGCAGCCTTCCCTGCTCGACCCGATCCAAGCAGAAATGGCACTTGCGGGTCGTTCCGGCTGTTTGCTGCCGACTCCAAGGTTTTCCGTACTCCCGCACCGCCCGCTTCTCGTAGGGCTGAAGGGCCGGGGTACCGTCCGTGTAGTTTTTCCCCTCGTCGTAATAGAGAGCCGTGTAGGGGCACGCGGCGCGGGCCGCCTCGAACACCTCTCGACCTCGCATCCGTTCGTAGTCCACCTCCACGACGCCGTCCGGCCGCTTCCGCATGGAACCGGGCAGCACCGCGTTCGCGGCCTCCACACACGGCGGCTTGTCGCACTGCATGCAGTTCGTGGGCATGAAGGTCCGAACGAGGTTCGGAAAGTCCCCCTCCTCGGCCTCGTGAACGGTCCGATAGAGGACTCCCGGGGGAAGATTGTTCTCGGCGATGCAGGCGACCGTGCAGGCGTTGCAGCCGATGCAGCGCCGAACATCGATGACCATAGCCCAGCGGCGCAGCTCGGGTTTCTTTTGGAGGGCGCGCCGGACATCTGCAACCAATCGCACCGTCGCTCCTTCGGAAACCGGTGGGGCAGCGGGCTGGGCAGCGGAGCTCGTTCCCGTCGCAGGGGCAGGGGCCGTCCCTCCGGAGACGACCGCCGTACCCAGGACGGCTCCTCCTGCGATGCCGAGGAAGGCGCGCCGGTCGAGTCCGTGGTCGTCCTTTTTCCCTTCTGCCATGCGTACCCCCTTTGCCCCCGCGGCGAAAGCCACGGAAGCGGAGCATCGTCCGACGGCAAGGGCGATGCCGATGCCTGTTCCGGAGAGGCGCGCTCCTCGGGACGCAGCCCAGCTCGACCGGAACGCGCAACGATTGCGCGCCTCGACCGAGCGGGTGCAGCATTTGCGCGGTCGGGAGATTCTCCCGGGAGCGGTGCAGCTCTGCCATTCAACCGGCGAAACCCCGAGCGGTCGGCGAGCCCGGGAGCGACGAGCGCTGGAGCCGCACGTGGGACCTGTTCCACCAGGCGCTCGAGCGACCGCTCGCCGAACGCGATGCGTTCCTGGACGGTGCTTGTGGCGACGACCTCGAGCTGCGCGAGCGGCTGCGGGCTTCGCTGCGTTCCCACGAGCGCCGCCCGGGGATCCTCGACCGCACCGGGCCGGGCGCCCTGGCGGATCTCGAAGACCCGTTCGTGGGCTTCCGCCTGGATCCCTACCTACCTCCTCCGCGCGGTCACGCTTCACGCCGCTCGACACGCCCCCGAACGCTGTGGCGGGGCCGATGTTCCGCCGCCGCGTGCTGCGGATGCTCGTCCATGGCGGCAAGCTCGAGGAGCACGCCGCCGAGAGCCTGCTGCATTGGAAGCCCTCGGGCTTCTCCGCGCACAATCGGATCCGGGCGGATGCCAGCGACGGCGCGGGTCGCGAGCGCCTCTCCCGCTACCTCGTACATCCGCCGACAGCGGCTGCGCTACCCCGGCGCGGGCGCGCCCTGCAGCTACCGCGGCCGGCGTGTCCATCCCCCCTGGACCGAGTCGAGCTGGGTCCCCTGGATCCCTTGGAAATGCTCGCCGGCTGTGCCAGCACGTCCCCGCGCCCCGCTTTCACACGACCCGGCTCTACGGAGCTGACTTAGCTGACCCGAATCGTCGTACGCGCGCGGCCCGGGTCCGGGTTCACCGCGAAGGGCAGGGCCGCCAACCGCTCGATCGCGACGCCGACGCGCGATGCCTCGCGCCTTCCCAACGCGAGCGCCGAAGACACTGAGCACGCCCGATCGGCGCCGCGGGCTGATCCCACCCCTGACAGCCCCGAGGCGAGCGGCCCACCCCAGCCGGCCCTGCACCCCCCCACCGGACGACGCCTCCTGCGAGGCGACGTGTGTTCGCATTCGCCGGGGCGCCCGTTCCGAACGCCCCGCCGGCCCCGAGAAACCAGGGTCGATCGGCCCCACAGGCCTCACAGGCCCCTGCAACCCCTCGACCCCACCATGCGGAGGACCTGGATCGGCGTTGGATCGGCGTCCTCGAGGAGGAAGCACGCGGAAGCGCCCGGATAGGATTCCCTATCGGCGCGGCGATTTGGACAAGCTTGTCATGGATGGGCCAGGACGCCTATCCCGTCAAGAGCAAACCTCGGCCATCACGGAGTTTCGAGAGGAGCCAGAAATGATCAGTTCTGGATGAGCGCTGACACTCACTCGGGTCACGATTTCCGTCCCGACTACCGCCTGCTCGGCGACCGGATGCCGATGCTGCGGCCCGCGCCGGTGATCGCGCTGACCGCCGCAGCCACTCCGCTCGTCCAGCGCGACATCGTGCAGCAGCTTGCCATGCCCCGCGCCCGCGGCTCATCCACGGCTTCCGTCGCGAGAACATCGCGATCGAGGTCGTGGAGATGACGCCTCCGGCACAGGTTGCAGCCGCCGAGCGGCTACTGGCCGACCCCGCCAACCGGCCCGCGATCGTCTACGCCCCGAAGCGGCGGCAGGCCGAGGATCTGGCCGCGCGCTTCGCCCCGCTGTGCGAGGTGGCCTGGTATCACGCCGGGATGACCGCGCCGCAGCGGGAGCAGGTGCAGGCGAGGTTTCAGTCGGGTCGGCTGGAAGCGATCGTGGCGACGATCGCCTTCGGGATGCGCGTGGACAGGCCGGACATCCGCACCGTGGTCCACATGGCCCTGCCGGCCAGCCCGGAGGACTACGACCAGGAGATCGGCCGGGTCGGGCGGGACGGCGCTCCGGCGCGGGCAGTGCTGCTGTTCTCCTGGTCCGACCGCAAGACGCAGGAGTTCTTCTTCGACCGTGACTGGCCCGAGGTATCCGCGCTGCAGCAGGTATGGAAGGTCCTTCGCGACGAGCCGGAGCCGCGCGAGGCGCTGCGCGTGGGAGTCGGCCGGGACCGGCTGGACAACGCGCTGGAGAAGCTGTGAATCCACGGCGGGGCGCGTGTGGATGCCGCCGGGAACGGGGCGCGGGGGCGGCCTGGCTGGAGCGCTCCTACGCAGCCCGGCGCCGACACAAGGTCGAGCAGCTCGACCGGATCGCGCGCTACGCAAGGAGCGGCGGCTGCCGCATGATGCATCTCGTCTCGCATTTCGGAGATCGGGAGGAGGAAGGCCCGCGCTGCGGACGATGCGACGTCTGCGCTCCGCGGGACTGCGTGGCGCTTCGCTCCCGGGCAGCCTCCGCCGACGAGCGACGGGCGCTCGAGCGCACGGGAAGCCGCGGCGGCCGCGTCATGGTGCATCCGCGTTACGCCGGGGCGCGAGGTCCCGATCCCGCGCTGGTCGAGGAGCTTCGCGCCTCGTCGAGGCGCGCCGTGGCGGGGTTCCACCGTTCTGCGTGCTGTCCAACCGCGCGCCGGAGCGGATCGCGGGCTCGAGACCGGAACATGAGCGGGCCTTGCTGCGCGTGAAGGGAGTCGTACGGTGCAGCCATACTGGTTCTGATGCGGGGGTTCGCGGCGAGCGGGCGAGCCCCACAAGACGATCCGGGCGAGCCCGCGGCGGACGGCGCTCCTCCGCCGGGGCGCCGCGGGCCTCAGGCCGACCCCGCGGGCTCGTAGTCGAGCCACCGCTCGACCTCGGCCGCGGGCATCCCCCTGCGCGCGGCGTGGCGCCTCTCTCCGCCCTGCCCGATCCTGCCGACGCCCAGGTAGCGGGCCTCGGGGTGGGCGAGGTAGATCCCGCTGGCCGAGGCCGGCGCGGGATCATGGCGGAGTTCCCGGGGGGGGCGAGTCCCGGCCGCCCGCTCGGCGTCGAGCAGACGGAAGATCGCGGCCTTGTCGGTGTCGTCGGGTAGCCCGCGGCCGGGCGGGTCCGGAGCGGTCGCCTTCGGCGATGAGGTCCTCGACCGTGAGCCGATCGAGGCGGCCGGAGCCCGACGCCTCCGGGCGCGGGCGCGCAGGAGCCCGGCGAGCGCCTTCGCGGGGCGCCCGATCCCGTTCGTGGAGGCTCTCGGTCCGAAAGCTCGCTGCTGCACGGACTACGATGACCCTTCACGAGCGGAGGACGCCATCCGGCGGGAGCTGGCCCGGGAGCTGACGATGCAGGGAGAGGGGGATTCGCGGCGGCGTCATGTCGCGTAGCGCGGCCGCCCTTCTCGTCCTGGCGCTGCTGCTCTTCGGGGCGAGCGCCGTGCGCGGCGAGGACGCCGAGGGCGCGCAGGAGGAGGTTTGCCAGGCCTGCCACGGCGAGAGGGACTTCGCCGCGAATCGGGGAGGCCGGACGGTGTCCCTGTTCGTGGACGCGAAGGAGCTCTCGGCCTCCGTCCACGGCCCTCTCGGTTGCACGGGCTGCCACGCGGACCTCGCCGGCGCGGAGATGCCCCACGAGGTTCCCGTGGCCCCGGTGGACTGCGCCTCGTGCCACGCGAGCGAGGGCGAGCAGCACGCGCGGTCGCTCCACGGCCGGGCTGTCGCGCGCGGCGACCGGCTCGCTCCGCGCTGCGCGGACTGCCACGGCAAGCACGACATTGTCCCGGTCGAGAGTCCTCGCTCCGCCGTGGCTCCCCTGCGGGTGCCCTTCGTCTGCGGCCAGTGCCACCGGGAGGGGACACCGGTTCAGCGCAACCGGCAGATCCACCAGGCCAACATCCTGGAGAACTACTCCGAGAGCATCCACGGCGAGGGGCTGCTGCGGAAGGGGCTGATCGTGGCCCCCACGTGCGCGTCCTGCCACACGGCGCACCTGATCCTGCCGCACACGGACGCGGCGTCCTCCATCGCGCGGCGGAACATCGCCGCCACCTGCACCAAGTGCCACGCCGAGATCGAGGTCGTGCACCGGAAGGTGATCAAGGGGGAGCTGTGGGAGAAGGAGGCCCACGTCCTTCCCGCCTGCGTGGACTGCCACCAGCCGCACAAGGTCCGCAAGGTCTTCTACACGCAGGGCATGGCCGATGCCGACTGCCTGCGCTGCCACGCCGACGAACGCCTGGCGGGCGCGGGCGGCCGCTCCCTGTTCGTCCGTGCCGAGGAGCTGGCGGGCTCGCGGCACGCCCGCGTCGCGTGCAGCCAGTGCCACTCGGAGGTCAACGCCTCACGCGTGCGCCCCTGCGAGACCATCACGCGGAAGGTGGACTGCGCCTCCTGTCACGCCGAGATCGGCCAGCAATACCAGCGCAGCATCCACGGGCGCCTGCTCGCCGAGGGCGATCCCAACGCCCCGACCTGCATCGAGTGTCACGGCACGCACGCCGTCCTGGGGAAGCTGGATCCGAGGTCTCTCACCTTCCCGACCAACGTCCCCGACCTCTGCGCGCGCTGCCACCGGGAGGGGGAGAAGGCCGCCGTGCGCTACACGGGGCCCGAGCACCAGATCGTCGAGCGCTACACCGAGAGCATCCACGGCAAGGGATTGCTCAAGAGCGGTCTGACCGTCACGGCCACCTGCCACAACTGCCATACCGCACACGGCGTGCTGCCGCGCACCGATCCCGAGTCGAGCGTGCACCCGGCCAATGTGCCGTCCACCTGCGGCCGGTGCCACCACGGCATCCAGGAGCAGTACGACCGGAGCGTCCACTCCTCCCGGGTATCGAGGTCGGACAAGGAGCTTCCCGTCTGCATGGACTGCCACACCGCGCACGCCATCCGGCGGGCCGATCTCGACGACTTCCGCCTGGACATCATGAGCAAGTGCGGCCGCTGCCACGAGGAGGTCGCCCGGACTTACTTCGACACCTATCACGGGAAGGTCTCGCGGCTCGGCTACGCGAAGACGGCCAAGTGCTACGACTGCCACGGGGCCCACGACGTGCTGCCGGTGGCCGACCCGCGCTCCCACCTGAGCCGGGCGAACGTGGTCGGCACGTGCCAGAAGTGCCACCCCGGCGCGACGCGGCGGTTCGCGGGGTATTTGACGCACGCGACGCACCACGACCCGGCCAAGTATCCCTTCCTGTTCTGGTCCTTCTGGGGGATGACGGCCCTGCTCGTGGGCACGTTCGTGGTGGGCGGGATCCACACGCTGCTGTGGCTTCCCCGGGCGCTCGAGATGCGCCGCGAGCTGCGCGCGGCGGAAACGTCCGTCGCTGCCGCGCCGCTCGAGGGGGTGGCCCCGTCCCCCGAGGAGGCGCGGGCGCAGGAGGTGGACCGGGATGAGTGACGGCGCGCGAGACCCGCAGGCAGTGGCCGGTGTGGCCCGGGAGACGCTCCGCGAGCCGGCTCCGGGCGAGCCGCTCGCGCAGCGTTCCGCCCTCGGGGCCGCGCTCCCGGACGGCCTGCGCCGC
>JBBIHW010000073.1:0-11495 GCA_037446795.1 Acidobacteriota bacterium | reverse complement strand
AATATAGGTTTCGCCCGCCGATGCGCCAGCCGCCGGGCAGTGGGACGCGGGGCGAGCCGGGATCCCGCGGTTGCGGCGCCCACCCCGCTCGCCTAGCATGGCCCGCCTCCCCGGCGAGCGTGGGGAGCAGGAGGCCGAGACGTCCATGATCTGGAATCGAAAGACACTGTGTTGCCTCGCGTTCGGGATGGCCTTCTCGGGGGTCGCGGCAGCGGTCGCGGCCACCGACAAGGAGAAGCTCATGCGCCCCGACTCCCTCAAGGAAAAGGCGCCCGCGGAGTTCAAGGTGCGGTTCGAGACGACGAAGGGGGACTTCGTCGTCCAGGTCCACCGCGACTGGTCTCCGAACGGCGTGGACCGCCTCTACAACCTGGTCAAGAACGGCTACTACGACCAGGTGAAGTTCTTCCGCGTCGTGCCGAACTTCGTCGTTCAGTTCGGCATCCACGGAGATCCTTCGATCGCGAGGGTGTGGTCGGAAGCGAACATTCCTGACGACCCCGTCAAGCAGAGCAACCTCCGCGGCTACGTGACCTATGCCAAGAGCGCGAGACCGAACAGCCGCTCGACCCAGCTCTTCATCAACCTGAAGGACAACTCGTCGCTCGACCAGCAGGGGTTCTCGCCGATCGGGAAGGTCGTCGAAGGGATGGAGGTCGTGGACCGGCTCCACAGCGGCTACGGCGAGAAGATCACAGGCCTGCAGGGCCGCATCGTCCAGGAGGGGAACGCTTTCCTCGAGAAGGAGTACCCGCAGCTCGACGGCATCAAGAGGGCGACGATCGTGCCTTGAGGCCCGCCGGAAGGAGTTCCTCGCGCCCCCGTCGCGGTCCCTGACGCGCTCCCGGCGCCGCCGGATGCCGCGGCCGCCCGCGCCGAAGAGGCGCCGAGGAGGCGGGGCCCGGTGCGCGGCGAGAGACCCGACGGCGGCGCAGGGCAGGGCCCCTCCGGCCGATCCGGATCGAGCGGGTGAGGACCCCCGCGCGGGGGGAGCCTTCCCCCCCTCTTGTCCCGAGCCCGTTCCGTGCGAGCCCGAGGCAGCCGAGGCGGTCGCCTCCCCGCGAGATCCGGCCGGCGTCAGCCCGCGGCGGGGAACTCCAGCACGAAGCGGGAGCCGCGGCCGAGTTCCGAGCGGACGCTGACGCGACCTCCGTGAAGTCCCATCAGGTGCTTCACGATCGCGAGCCCGAGGCCGGTCCCCGGGACGTCGCCCCCGCGCGCGCGGTCTCCCCGATAGAAGCGGTGGAACACCTTGTCGAGGGCGTCGGCGGGGATGCCGACGCCGGTGTCCTCCACGACGATCCTCGCGCCCGGCCCGGCGGGCTCGGCGGCGAGGCGCACGACCCCGCCGCGCCGGTTGAACTTGATGGCGTTGTCCACGAGGTTCACGAGGATCTGCTCGAGCCGGCGCCGGTCGGCACGGATCGGCAGCGGGCTCGGGATTTCCTGGCGGAGCTCGACTCCCGCAGCCTCGGCCTTCGGGCGGAGCTGGCTGGCGACCTCCTCCGCCACCTCGGCGGCGTCGAGCGGCGTCAGCTCGAGCCGCACCGCCCCGGTCTCGATCAGGGACAGGTCCGTCAGGTCGTCGAGCAGCGTTTCGATCCGGCGGCCGTGCCGGCGTGCGACTTCGAGGAGCCGGAGGGCGGCCTCGCGGTCGCCCAGGTCCTCATCGAGGAGTGTCTCGATGGCGCCGAGCACCGAGGTGAGCGGGTTCCTCAGCTCGTGCGAGACGTCGGCGACGAACTCGCGCCGGACGCGCTCGAGGGCGAGCAGGCGCGAGACGTCGAGGAACAGAACCACGGCCGCGCTGTCGCCGGTGTCGGCCCCGGGCCAAAGCGGCGCGACCCTCACCTCGAAGGCGCGGCCCGAGACGGGCTCCTCGATCACGGCGGCCGGGGCCTCGCGCCGCTCCCGCAGGACGCGCTCGAGGGCTCCGAGGGCCTCCGGGTGCCGCACGATCTCCGCCAGGCTCCGGCCGGCCGGATTTCCCTCGACGCCGAAGATGCTGCGGAAGGCTTCGTTGGCGAGCCGGATGCGGCCGTCCTCGCCCACGAGGACGACCCCTTCGTTCATCCCGCGCAGGACCGCCTGGAAGCGCTGCCGTTCCGTGTCGAGCTCGGCGAGCCGCTCGGCCGTCCTCTTTCGGATGGTGCGCAGAGCGGCCCCGAGTCGCGCGATCTCGTCCCCGGACGGAGGCTCCGGCGCCGGGGCGCCACCGGGGAGCGCCGACTCCACGAGCTCCTCGAGGCGCCTGCTGAGCGAGCGGCCGGCCAGGTAGGCGGCCGGGCCGACGGCTGCCAGGACGAGCAGGACGGCCGGCGTGATCCAGCCGAGAGCGCGGCTCGCCTGGCCGCGGATCTCGGAGACCGGAAGGGCGACCCGCGCCACGCGGGCCGCGCCGTCGCCGGGCACGATGCTCGCCGCGTAGAAGAACCCCGTGCCCGTCGTCGCCGATCTCCGCTCGTCCTCGCCCGAGCCGACCTCGAGCGCGCGCCGGATCTCCGGCCGCCCGGAGTGGTTCTCGAGGCCGGCGAGAGCGCTTCGCTCGACGGAGGAGTCTCCGAGCACGGCGCCGCCGGGTGCGATCAGCGTCACGCGGGCGCGCAGCCTGCGGCCCGCCTCCTGGGCGAGGCGCTGCGGATCGGCGGAGGGCCCGGCGGCCTCCACCCACGCCGCCACGACAGCCGCCTCCCCCCGGATCCGGGCGCGGGCGCTCTGCTCGGCGAGCGCCAGCAGCCGCCGGTGGAGCACCAAGCCCCCGAGGGCCGCCCCCAGGCCCGCCGCCAGGAGGAAGCCCAGGGCGACTCGCTGCCGGAGCCTCAAGACGCGGCCCGGTAGCGGTAGCCGACGCCGACCACGGTCTCGATCCGCTCCCCGACGTCGGGCCCGAGCTTCTGGCGGATCCTCCGCACGTGGACGTCCACGGTTCGCGTCTCCCCCGGGTAGCTGTATCCCCAGACGGCCTCGAGCAGGCGGTCGCGCGTGAGGACGCGGCCGCGGTTGCGGACGAGATGGGCGAGCAGGTCGAACTCGAGGCGCGTCAGCGAGACCTCCTCTCCCGCTGCGATGACGCGGCGCCCGACCAGGTCCACGCGTAGCGGCGGGTCCTCGAGGGCCTCCACCTCTTCCTCCGCCCTCCCGGAGCGCCGGAGCACGGCGCGGACCCTGGCTGCCACCTCCCGGGTCGAGAAGGGCTTCGTGATGTAGTCGTCGGCCCCGAGGTCGAGGCCGCGCACGCGGTCTGCCTCCTCGACGCGCGCCGTGAGCATGAGGATGGGCACGCGGCACGTCTCCGGGGTCTCCCGCAGCCGGCGGCAGACCTCGAGGCCGTCCATTCCCGGCAGGTTCAGGTCGAGAAGCACGACGTCCGGCGGCTCCCGCAGCGCAGCCCGGAGGGCGGAGCGGCCGTCCGGCTCGACGGCCACGGCGAAGCCCGCCTCCCGCTCCAGGTTCCGCTTGAGGATCTGGGCGATGTCCGCGTCGTCCTCGACGAGGAGGATCCGCTTCACGCTTCCTCCCCGGGCCGGCCGCCGAGCGAGGCGTGACGGATCACGCGCCCTTCGATCATGTAGACGATCTGCTCGCAGATGTTCGTGACGTGATCGCCCATGCGCTCGAAGTACTTGGCGACGATCGCCAGGCGGATCGCCCGCGTGACCGCGCCCGGGTCCCCGACCATCGCGGAGACGAGGGAGCGGAACACCTCGTCCATCCGCGCGTCGAGCTCGTCGTCGAGGGCGAGGACGGCCCGGGCCTCGTCGGCGTTGTCCCGGGCGAAGGCGCCGAGCGCCCTGCGGACCATCTCCTGCGCTCGCTGGCCGAGGACGGGGACGTCGGCGAGCGGCGGCAGCGGGGGCTCCCGGTCGAGCTCCATCGCTCGTTCGGCCACGTGGGCCGCCAGGTCCCCGATGCGCTCCAGGTCCATGGTGACCTTCATGGCGGTCGTCACGAAGCGGAGGTCGCGGGCGAAGGGCTGCTGCAGCGCCAGCAGCTCGATGCACATCTGGTCGATCTCGTTGTCGAGCCGGTCCAGCTCGTCGTCGCCCGCGACGACCTGCCGGGCCAGGTCCGGGTCCCGGTCCACGAGCGCCGCCACCGAGCGGGCGATGGCCTGTTCGACCAGCCCTCCGAGAAGGACGACCTTCTCGCGGACCCGGCCGAGCTGCTCCTCCAGGTGGTGCGGATGCTTGTCCAAGACACCCTCCGCGCAGGCTATCCGAAGCGGCCGGTCAGGTAGTCCTCGGTCTCCTTCCGTGTCGGTCGCACGAACAGCTGCTCGGTCTCCCCGAACTCGACGAGCCGGCCGAGATAGAGGAACGCCGTGAAGTCGGACACGCGGGAGGCCTGCTGGAGGTTGTGGGTCACGACGACGAGCGTGTAGCGGCTCTTCAGGTCCACCATCAGCTCCTCGATCTTGGCCGTGGCGATGGGATCGAGGGCCGAGCAGGGCTCGTCCAGGAGGAGGACCTCGGGCTCGACCGCGAGCGCGCGCGCGATGCACAGGCGCTGCTGCTGGCCCCCGGACAGGCCGAGGGCGTTCTGGTGCAGGCGGTCCTTCACCTCGTCCCAGAGCGCCGCCCTCCGCAGGCTCCCCTCGACGATCTCGTCCAGCTCGGACCTCTTTCGCACGCCGAGCAGGCGGCTGCCGAAGGCCACGTTCTCGTAGATGGTTTTCGGGAACGGGTTCGACTTCTGGAACACCATTCCCACGCGCCGGCGGAGCGCGATGACGTCCACGCCGGGCGCGAAAATGCTCTCGCCCTCGAACACGATGTCACCCTCGACGCGCACGCCGTCCAGGAGATCGTTCAGGCGGTTGAAGCACCGAAGCAGCGTGGACTTGCCGCACCCCGAGGGGCCGACGAACGCGGTGATGCGCCGGGCGGGGATGTCGAGGGTCACGTCCTCGAGCGCCCGCGCCGTCCCGTACCAGAACGAGAGGGAGCGCACCGAGAGGACGGGAGGGGGCTCGGTCGCCGCCGGTGCCGCGGAGCCGGGCTCCCGGGCGGGCGCTCGCGCGGCAACTCGTTCCGCCATGGACCGGCTCGGGTGGAGCGGGATCATAGCACGCAGCGCCATTCTCAGAAGACGGCCGGCGCGAGCTTCCGGCGCAGCCGGTTGCGCGCCACGATCGCCACGAGGTTCAGGGCGGTCACCAGGACGACGAGCAGGAGCGCGGTGGCGAAGACGATGGGCTTCGTCGCCTCGACGTTCGGGCTCTGGAAGCCGACGTCGTAGACGTGGAAGCCGAGGTGCATGAACTTGCGCTCCAGATGGACGAAGGGGAACCGGGAATCCACGGGCAGGGCCGGCGCGAGCTTCACCATGCCGACGACCATCAGGGGCGCGACCTCGCCCGCCGCGCGGGCCATGGCCAGGATCATCCCCGTGAGCGCCCCCGGGGCGGCGGCGGGCAGGACGACCCGCAGGATCGTCTCCGCCTTCGTGGCGCCGAGGGCGAGCGAGGCCTCTCGGAGGCTGCGGGGGACGGCGGCGAGGCCCTCCTCCGTCGCGACGATCACGACCGGTACCGTGAGCAGGGCCAGGGTGAGGCTCGCCCAGAGCAGGCCGCCCGTGCCGAAGGTCGGCGACGGCAGGCGGTCGGCGAACAGGAGCCGGTCCATGGCGCCGCCCACGAGGTAGACGAAGAAGCCGAGGCCGAAGATGCCGAACACGATGCTGGGGACCCCGGCCAGGTTGTGGACCGCGATTCGCACGGCCCGCAGCAGCGGACCCCGCCTGGCGTACTCGTGCAGGTAGACCGCGGCCAGCACGCCGAGAGGCGTCGCGACGCAGGTCATCAGGAGGACCATCAGGGCGGTGCCGAACAGGGCCGGGAAGATGCCGCCCTCGGTGTTGGACTCGCGCGGCTCGCCGGTCACGAACTCGGCCGCGCGGGAGAGGTAGAGGCGAGCCCGTCCCGCCAGGCCGAGGGTGTTCGGCGCGACGAGGCGCACGATGGCGGAGAGGGGGATCTCTCGCGTCTGCCCGCCGGGCGCTCGCGCCACGAGGACATTCTCGGCCAGCGCGCCTCCGAGCTCGGCGATCTTCTTTTCCAGCTCGACGTGTCGTTCTTCGAGGTGTCCGCGGGAGCGCGCGATCTGCCCGGCACGGCGAAGCCGTTCGGCCGCCGGGAGCGCGCCGAGCCCCAGCCTTCGCTCCTCGCGCCTCAGGCGCTCGAGCGCCCGGTTGATCCGGCCGAGCTCGGTCCTCTCGAGCCGCGCGAGCTCCCGACGCCTCTCGAGCGCGGAGCGGTGGAGGGAGCCGAAGGCCCGGAGGACCGCCTCGTGGCCCGAGGCGAGCACCTCCGCGCCCCGGCGGAGCTCGACCAAGTAGCCGTGGAAGTTCCCCCATTCGAGCCTTTCGAGGACAACGGCGCCGGGCGGATAGCGGCGCTCCACCATGTCGGCCTCGTCCACCCAGCGGAAATCGGCGCCGCCGAGATCGCGGTTGCCGATCTTGAGCCGGAGCTGGCGGCCGGGCCGGGTCGGCTCGGGGCCCCGGTGGGAAAGCTCCCGCCGCTCCCAGACCTCCGCGAGGAGGCGCGTCCCGTCCTCGAGGGTGACCGCGAGGAGCCTCTTCGGCCAGAAGGCCGCCCCGCCGTGCACGACGAGCAGGAGCAGGAGACCGACGACCAGGAGCAGGTTGATGGCGAGAGCCCCGCCGCACAGGGAGGCGAACGACTCTCCGAGGAGGTCCCGCCGCCCGCGCTCGCGCCCCGCCCGCGTCCCCGCCGCCCCCATCAGAGCCTCGCGTATCGCCGCCGCAGGCGCTCCCGGATGGCGTCCGCGGCCGTGTTCACGAGGAACGTGACCGCGAACAGGAGCAGGGCCGACACGAACAGCGTCCGGTAGAGGGTGCCCCCGTGGGGCGCCTCGGGGATCTCCACGGCGATGTTCGCCGAGAGCGTGCGGAACCCGTCGAAGGGGCTCGGGCTCAGGATGGGAGTGTTCCCGGTCGCCATGAGCACGATCATCGTCTCCCCGACGGCGCGGCCGAAGCCGACCATCACCGCCGCGAAGATTCCGGCGCTCGCCGTCGGCAGGACCACGCGCCGGACCGCCTGCCAGCGGGTCGCACCGAGCGCGAGCGCCCCAGAGACGAGGTCGCGGGGCACGTTCGAGACGGCCTCCTCGGCGATGGCGAAGATGATCGGGATCACGGCGAAGCCCATGGCGATCCCGACCACGAGCGCGTTGCGCTGGTCGTAGCGGATCCCCCTGGTCTCCGAGAGCCAGGCGGGGAAGTCCCCGCCGAAGAGCGACGCCTCGAGGGGCTCCGAGACGAGAACGGCGACCCCCGCCGCGGCCGCCGCCGCGGCGGCGTACAGGACGATCTCGGACCCCTGGGGCACCGCCCTGCGGAGCCGTTCCGGGAGGCGGCCCCAGAGGACGTGTGCCGCCACCACGAACCCGGGCACCGCCGCCGCCGCGATGGCGAGCGCCGGGACGGCCTGCTCGAGGCGCGGCGCGAGCCAGAGACCGGCCACGAAGCCGAGCACGACGCTCGGGAGCGCCGCCATGATTTCCACCGTCGGCTTGATCCAGCGCTTCAGGCGCGGATCCATGAACTCGGACGCGTAGACGGCGGAGAGAACCCCTAGCGGGATCGCCACCAGCAGCGCGTACGCGGTTCCCTTGAGCGTCCCGAACAGCAGCGGCGTCAGGCCGAGCTTCGGCTCGAACTCGTCCGTGCCGCCCGTGGACTGCCAGACGAAGGCCGGCCCCTCGTGGCCCTCGTACCAGACCGGGCCGAACAGCGTTCCGAGGCTCACTTCGGGATGCGGGTTTCGAACCTCGAAGCAGACCGCGCGGCCGCGGCCCAGGACGAAGGCGCCGTCGTTCTTCGGCGCCAGCAGCAGCGCGCTCGCGTCCTTCACGGGAGACCGCCCGCGCCAGAGCGTCCGGTTCGAGGTGGAGTGGTACAGGCCGAGGGTTCCGCCCGCGTCCTGGACGAGGAAGGACTTGTCGCGAGAGGACGCGGCGATCAGCCGCACGGGGCCGGGATGGGGAGGGAAGCCCCGGACGCGCGCGAGGCGGCCGACGCCGGCCTCGCCGCGCAAGGGGAACCACACGTCGAGCGACCCGTTCGATCCCCCCGCCACGAGCGCCTGGTCTCCGAGCAGGAGAGAAAGGGCGGCGAGCCGGCCGACTCCTGTCTCGGTTTCGGCCACGAGGATCGCTCCCCCGGGCTCGATGCGCCACCACAGGAGGCCTCCCCGATCGGTGGCGCCGTAGAGATTCCGCTGCTCCCCGTCGAGCAGGAGCCTCTCGATCCCGGAAGGTGCCTCGACCTCCTGCCGGCTCTCCCGGCTCGTTCGCTCCCCGGTCAGGGGGTTCTCGACCGTCTCGAGGCGGACGAGGACGAGCCGGCCGGACGCGAGCGCAGCCGCGACGGTCACGAGCTCGAGGTCCTCGCTCGCCCCGGCGGCGAACGCGCGCAGGTGCCCCGCGCCCGGATCCAGCTCGACCGACACCGTGCGCCCGAGCGCGGGCTCGACCGAGCGTCGCGCGCCGTCGAACCGCACGCTCCAGGCGACCTCGACGATCGCCACGCGCCCGCTCGGGGTAGCTCCAGACAGGAACCTTCCTCCCGCGATGGAGGCTGCACCTGCGAGCGGCGTGTCTTGCTCGGGGAAGAGCCGGCGCTCGAGGACGAGCTCCCCGCGGGGCAGCCGCCGGATGCCGAGCACTCCGTCGAAGCCGAGCACGGCGAGGTGCGTGCGGTGCTCGTCCGCGAGGGCGGCGGCGGGCTCGGCCGTGCCGAGGGAGGTCTCGCCCGAGGGCTCGACTGCGGCCGGCGCCAGGAGGGGAGCGACCGCGGCGGCGATGAAGCCGACGACGCCGAGGATGCACGCGACGAGCGCCACACCCCCCGCAGTCACCGCCCACCGGACGAGCCGCTCGGCCGCGAGACGCGCCCGGGACGTCGCGGCCCGCGGCGGCGGGGCGTCCGGCCCGGGGCGGCGCTTCCCGCTCTCGGGCCCGGCAGGAGCGACCGTGCTCACGCGGGGCGCTCTCAGTCGCGCAGCTTCGCGAGCTCCCGAGCGGCGATCGTTCCGCTCAGGGGAAGGTAGCCGTCCTTCACCACGATCTCCTGGCCCTCCCTCGCGAGCACGAACCTCAGGAACTCCTCGACCAGCGGGTCGAGGGTCGCGCCCGGTCGCTTGTTCACGTACACGTAGAGGAACCGTGCGAGGGGGTACCGGCCCGAGTACACGTGCTCGGGATCGGGCGCGTAGAAGTCGGCTCCGTCCCGCAGGGCGAGCTTCAGGGCCTTGACCCCCGAGGTCGCGTACCCGATGCCGCTGTAGCCGATGCCGAAGCGGTCCTCGGAGACCCCCTGCACGACGGACGCCGAGCCCGGCTGCTCCTTGACGATGTCCTTGTAGTCGCCCTTGAAGAGCGCCTGCTCCTTGAAGTACGCGTAGGTCCCCGAGGCGGAGTTGCGGCCGTAGAGGCTGATCGGTCGCGCGGCCCAATCGCCGGCGAGCCCCAGGTCGCCCCAGCTCGAAAGGTCCCGGACGAAGCCTCCCCTGCGGGTCTTCGAGAAGATGGCGTCCACCTGCTGGAGGGTCAGCCGGTCGAGCGGGTTGTCCTTGTGGACGTAGACGGCGAGGCCGTCGAGCGCGACGCGCAGCTCGGTGGGCTTGTAGCCGAACCGCTTCTCGAACTCGTCCACCTCGCTCGGCTTCATGGCCCGGCTCATGGGGCCGAGCTGCGCCGTGCCGGAGATGAGGGCGGGAGGGGCGGTGGACGATCCCTTCCCCTCGATCTGGATGCGCACGGCCGGATACTGCCTGCGGAAGCCCTCGGCCCAGAGTGTCATGAGGTTGTTCATGGTGTCGGAGCCGATCGAGTTCAGCTCTCCCGAGATGCCGCTTCGCTTCGCGTAAGGCTCGATCGCCGGGTCGAGCCGGACCGCCTGTGCTGCGGCGAGGCCGCAGGCGAGGGCCGTGACCGTGAATCCCTGGAGTCGCATCGAGCGCTTCATCGAGTCCTCCATCCCGGCGCCTCCCCCGCTCAGAACGCGAGCTGGAGCTGCAGCCGGACCTGCCTGTCCGTGTATTGGCGCGGCGGACCGAGTCGGGTGCCGGGGGAAGGCAGTCCGCGCTTCGCGATCGCCGGCAGCGCGGCGAAACCCCGCTCGAAGTCCACCCGGCCGATGTCGCCCTGGAGCTTCAAGGCGTGCGCCTTCCAGAAGTAGCCGACGACGGCGCGGGTCTCGGTCACCCGGTCGTCGCCGAAGTCGTCGTGCGGGTCAACGGCGGCGTGGCGCAACCCGACCTCGAGGCGCCTCGGGATCGCCATGAAACCGACCTGCGCATGCAAGCCTCGCGAGTCCACGTCGGTCGGGGAGACCGGGTTCCGCTGCTCGTCCGTCATGAGGAAGACCTCGCCCGTGGCGAACAACCTCTTGCGCGTGAACCCGAGCTCCAGGTTCCAGGCCGACTGGTCGTCCGGGTCCTCGACCACGCCGGCCGTGGCGGTTCCCCGGATGGCCTCGCCCGTTCGATAGCCGAGCCCGACGTGGACGATCGCCCCGTCCGGCGCTTCGGCCGCGGACTCCGAAAGCTTGTACTCGCCCAGGGGATCGAACCAGATCCGGGCGGCCCAGAGCAGCGCCTCGTCGTCCTGTTGTCTGGATTCGCCCGAGCCGTTGAACGCGCCCACCGCGTAGCCGAAGAGCTTGTTCGCCGTCGTCCCGCCGAGGGCGAGACCCGTGTCGCGGGCCGGGGCGAACTTGGCGTTGGTGATCGCCCGGTCCACGAACTGCAGCCGTCCCGAGGAGGTGAGCTCCTGGAGGCTGAAGGGAACCTTGAACTGGCCGAGCTTCAGGACGGCGAGGGGGCTCCTCGCGATCTCGATCGCAGCATCCTTGATCTTGCTGCTGCTGTCCCCGCTCGTCCGGGACATCTCGAACTGCAGCTCGTACTTGAGCCACGGCTTGAACATCCCCCCCTTGAACGTGAGCCTCAGGCGCGGGACATCGAAGGAGGTCGCGGTCCCATCCTCGACCCCCGCGCCGCCGCTGCCGGGCGCGTCCGCATCGAACGCCTCCCGGTCGTCGAGCGTGGCCCGGAGTTGAACGCGGGCGCCGAACGTCACGCTGTTGTCCCCCGACCTCAGGGTGAAACCGCCCTTGGATGCGTCGGCCGTCGTTTCTTCTTTTTCGCCCTCGGCGGCAAGGGCGTGCCCGAGCACTCCTGCTGCGACCACGATCGCGGCCGCGATTCGTGTCCATCCTCTTTCTGACTGCTGCATCCTGCATTCCCTCCGCTGCGGCTTGCGAGAGGCCTCGCGACGCTTCGTCGCGCGAGGTCGCGTCGCTCAGGTGCCGGCTCAGTCTGGCTCGGCCGGCCGGTCGCTGAAGTGACGCCCGTGTGAACATTCCGTGAACCGGGTGGCCGCGGCCCGCGGCGCTCGTCTGGGGCTTCGAGGGCGAAGCCGCACGCCGCGCCGGCGACAAGGGGCTGGTGACCGGCAATCCGGTAC
>JBBIHW010000072.1:0-11503 GCA_037446795.1 Acidobacteriota bacterium | reverse complement strand
GCGTCCCTCGAGGGCGTGGCAGCGTCGCCCGGCGGCGCTTGGCACGCGGGGGGGTCCGAGCCGAGCCGCATCCTCCTCGCCATGGGGGTGGCCGACGACCTGGCCCGCTGCGCCCTGCGCTTCTCGGTCGGCAGGACGACGACGGAGGAGGAGGTGGACGCGGCCGCAGCTCGGATCGCAGCCGCCGCCGAGAGGGTGCGGGCCGGCCGCGTCCGCGACTGATCGCCCGCCGGCGTCAGGCGTCGCCCGCGCGGCGGGACACCGACAGGGCGAAGCCGCCCCCCTCGAACCAGGCCACGAGCTCCAGCGCGGCCGCGGCGAGCGTCGCCTCGACGGAGGAGCGGGTGTACTTGCAGGAGACCTCGGTCCGGATGCTCTCGCCGGCCGCGAACGCCAGCTCGAGCCCGAGGGCGGCGAGCCGCACCTCCTGCGGCCGGCGCGAGCGCAGGTGCATCTCGATCCGCTCCCGGGCCTCGTCGTAGAAGGCGAGGTGGTCGAAGGCCTCCGGGACGAAGTCCCCCTCGAGCTCGCGGTTCACCACGCGGAGCAGGTTGCGGTTGAACTCGGCGGTCACCCCGCGCGCGTCGTTGTACGCCGCTTCGAGGACCGACCGCTCCTTGACCAGGTCCGAGCCGAGCAGGAAGAAGCCATCCTCGCCGAGCAGCGAGCCGACTCGCGCGAGCAGCCGCTCGGCGCGCGGCCGGACGAAGTTGCCGATCGTGCTCCCGAGGAAGGCGACGAGCGTGGGACCGTCCCGCGGCACGCGGTCGAGGTGGCGCTCGAAGTCGCCGACGAGGGCGTGGATGGAGAGGGAGGGATAGCGGCCGGCGAGCCGGCGCGCTCCGGCCTCCGCCGCTTCGCCGGACATCTCGACCGGCACGTACCGCGCGAGCGTACCGAGCCGCGCGCCGGCCTCCACCAGGTATCGGGTCTTCACCCCCGAGCCGGGGCCGAGCTCAACGAGCTGTCGCGGCCGGGCGAGCGCGAGGATCTGCTGCGCGTTCCGCGCGAGGAGAGCCTCCTCGGCCCGCGTCAGGTAGTACTCGGGCAGCCTCGTGATCTCCTCGAAGAGCGCCACGCCGCGCTCGTCGTAGAAGTACTTGGACGGGAGCTCGCGGGGACGGCTGGCGAGGCCCGCGCGGACCTCTTCCGCCATCAGCGCCTTCGCCTCCGCGGGCTCGAGAACGACCTCCACATGGATTCGCGGCCGGACCAATGAGTCGTTCCCCTCGGGCGCTCCGCGGCCGGCTCGGGGGCTCCCCGATCGCGCGTCGGCCCGCTACGACCTCTTGCGGGCGTAGGTGCCGTGCACTTCCGCGCGGGCCAGCACGTGACCTTTCATGGCCCGGTCGAGCTCCTCCCGCGTGGCGCCGGGGGGGAGGTCGAGCCTGCGGTCGAGCGCGTAGAGCCGGAAGAAGTAGCGGTGGGGCTTGCCCGGAGGCGGGCACGGCCCACCCCATCCGATCCGGCCGAAGTCGTTGCGGCCCTGCCTGGCGCCGGCGGGCTGCACGAGCGTCTCCTTCCTCGGGACACCCGAGGGGAGCGATCTCGCCTCGGCCGGCACGTCGTAGAGCACCCAGTGAACCCAGGTTCCTGCCGGGGCATCCGGGTCGTCCACGACCAGCGCGAAGGATCCGGTCCCCGCGGGCGGGTCCGTCCACGCGAGATCGGGCGAGACGTCCTCTGCGTCGCACGTGTGGCGCGCGGGGATCGGTTCCCCGGCCCGGAACGCCGTGCTCGAGATCGTGAGCGCCATCTTCCCGCCCCCTTCCGCCACGCCCGCGCCCCCTGCGGCGAGCCCTGCGCCGAGCAGGAGCAGGAGGAAGGGCGTGGCCCGAAGCCTCGGCCGACGATGCCGCTTCATGGATCGCCTCTTTATCCCCCCGCTGCGCGCCGCTGTCAAGTTCTCCGCCACGAGGCTTCGGTTCTTCCCGCCGGTGGCGCGTTCGCTCCCCCGATCCGGCACCCGCGTGCCGGCCTTCGCCCCGTCGGCCGACCCCGAAAACCACCGGCATCCCGACCTGCGCAGCCGACCCTCGCGCAGCGCCGGCGAAGGCTTGAGCGCCGCTCGGCGCGTGGGCTACAGTAGCCGCGGGCGGGTGGGCCGCGCGCAGCGCGCGGCCAAGGGGAGCGGTTCCGTGACTCGCCAGGTGACCCACGACGGCCGCGGCAGCCTCGAGGTCCGCTTCCCGTACGATCGCAGGCTCGTCGAGCTCGTCAAGACGCTCCCCTCGCGCCGCTGGGTCGCGAGCGAGAGGTTCTGGCAGGTGCCCGACGAGGACGTCGTCGCCCTCGTGGAGCTCCTTCACGCCGAGCGGTTCTCCTTCGACGAGACGACGCGCGGCCTCTACGTCGCACGGGGGGGACGGCTGCCGCTCGATGGCGCGCGATCCGCCCCGTTCGGGCCAGGCGGCCTGTTCGAGGGTCTCGAGCGGGAGCCCGAGCCGGCTCCGGCGTCGCGCGCCGGCGCGGACGACTACACGGTCCTGCGGCTCAACCGGGAAGTGCAGAGCGTCCTCGAGCAGGCGTTCCCGGTCCCCGTGTGGCTCGTCGGCGAGATCAGCGGCTTCAACAAGAACGCGCACAAGCGCTACGTGAGCTTCAGCCTCGTGGAGCGCTCCCCCGACGGGATCGCGGTCGCCCAGGTCCACGCCGTCCTGTTCGAGGACGCCCGGCGCGCCATCGAACGGCGGCTGTCCGAGGCGGGCGCTCCGTTCCGGCTCGAGGACGAGATCGCGGTCCGCGTCCGCGCGCGCGTCGAGCTGTACGACGCCTGGGGACAGTACCGCGTCCGGATCGAGGACCTCGACGTCGCCTACACGCTGGGCGAGGCCGCGCGCCGGCGAGAGGAGATCCTGCGGCGCCTCGCCGCCGAGGGACTCCTCGAGCGGAATCGCTCGCTCCCGTTCCCCGACTGGCCGCTGCGGGTGGGGATCGTGACCAGCATCGGCTCGGACGCGTACAACGACGTGCTCCGCACCCTTCAGGAGTCCGGCTTCGCGTTCGAGGTCACCGTGCACGGGGCGCGCGTCCAGGGGCGCCAGACGGAGCAGACGGTCCTCGCAGCACTCGACTGGTTCCGCGAGCGGGCCGCACGGTTCGACTTGGTCCTCGTCGTGCGCGGTGGCGGCTCGCGCACCGACCTCTCGTGGTTCGACTCGGAGCCGCTCGGAAGGGCGGTGGCGACGTTCCCGCTGCCGGTCGTGGTCGGCATCGGCCACGAGCAGGACGTTTCCGTCCTGGACTCCGTCGGCTGGCGGGCGAAGACGCCGACCGCGGCGGCCATGCTCGTGGTCGAGCGCGTCCAGCGGAGCCTCGGCGCGCTCGAGGAGAAGGGCCGCGCGGTGCTGGAGGGCGCGGCGGCTCTGGTCTCGGAGGCGCGCCGGAGCGTCCTCGAGAACGCGGCGAGGCTGGCGCGCGCGACGCGCGCGCGGCTCGGCTACGACCGCTCTTCGCTCGACACCTGCCGCACCCGGCTCCTGCGGAGCGCCCGTTCGAGGCTCGAATCGGCGCGCAGGGACCTGTTCTCGCGCGCGATGAGCCTGCCGCGAGCCGCCGCGCGGCTCCTGGTCGGCCGGCGGGGGGCGCTCGAGCAGGGGGTGCGGCAGCTCGCCCAGGGCTCCCGGCGCGACCTCGCGGCCGCCTCGCGCCGGATCTCGCAGCACAGGGCGGCGCTCGCGACCCGCAGCCTCAAGCAGATCGCCCAGGAGCGGGAGAGGCCCGACGCCCGCGCCCGCAGGCTCCACCTCGTCGAGCCCCGCCGAGTCGTCGAGCGCGGCTACGCGATCCTTCGCGGGCCCGACGGCAGGGCGCTGACCGACGCATCGGTGGCGCCGGTGGGGACGCGGCTGCGGGCGGAGCTGCGGCGGGGAGCGCTGCGGCTTCGCTCCGAAGGCCCGGAAGCGAGCGAGGGAGAGGATTGAGACCATGGCGGGAACGAAGGGCTCGAAGAGGCCGGAGGAGCCGTCCTACGGCGAGGCCGCCACGAGACTCGAGCAGATCCTGCAGCGGATCGAAGAGGGAGAGGTGGACATAGACCAGCTCTCGGCGCTCGTCCAGGAGGCGGCCGAGCTCGTCTCCCTCTGCCGGAGGAAGATCCAGGCGGCCGAGATGCAGGTCCAGACCATCACGGCGCAGCTCGAGCGGGAAGCCGCAGCGGAGCTCGGCGCGGGCGAGGGGAGCGGGGTTCCCGAGGGAGGTCCCCCGTTCGGAAACGAGCCCGCCTGAAGCGCGACGGACGGCTGCGGGGCTCTCGAACGATGAGGATGGCGTGACGAATCGAACGCTCGCAGTCGCAGCGGCGGTCCTGTCCTTCGCCCTTTTGGCCGCGTCCTGCGGCGGGCAATCCCCGCGGCAGGAGGCCGGGGCGGCTTCCTCAGGGTCCGAGCAGACCGAGGGCGCGGTCGGGGCGGCCAGGCTCCTCCCGCTCCCGAGCGAGAGACAGTCCGCCGGGGACGCCGATCTTCCGCCCGGCCACCCGCCGATCGGCGGCACGGCGGGGGCGATCCCTCCTCCGCCGGTCGGTTCCGGCACCGGGACCTCGGCTCTCGCCTGGACGGTTCCCGCCGGCTGGGTCGAGGAGCCCCCCGCCTCCTCGATGCGCAAGGCCCAGTACCGGGTTCGCGGTCCCGGAGGCGACGGCGAGTGCGTCGTCTTCTACTTCGGGCCGGGCCAGGGCGGCGACGCGATGTCGAACGCGAAGCGGTGGGCGTCGCAGTTCCGCCAGGCCGACGGCCGGCCGAGCGAGGACGTCATGAAGACGCGGCACTTCCATGATGCCGGCGTTCGGGTGCTGCTCGTCGAGGTCACGGGGACTTACGACGGGGGCATGACGATGACCGACTCCCCCGCCGAGCCGAGGCCGGGCTGGATGCTGCTCGGCGCGATCGCCGAAGGCCCGGACGCGAACTGGTTCTTCAAGTTCACCGGACCCGAGGCGACCGTGAGGGCCCAGCGCGAGGCCTTCGAGGGCATGGTTCGCTCGCTCAGGAAGCCGGCGTAGCCCGAGGTTCGGCAGAAGCCCGCGCCGGGCCGCTATCTCGCGCTCGCTGCACCGGCCGAGCGGGCCGTCCGGAACGGGTGCTCGAAGCTGAGATAGAGAAAGACGTCTCGCTCGCCCGCGCTCGGGCCCGCACCGAGGGGGACCGCAGCGCCCGGAACGATCTGGAGGCCTCCCGGCAGGTTCACCGCGAAGCGGATGCCGGGGCTCAGGAAGAAGGCACGCTCGCGCTGGACGCGGTCGGGCCCGACGGGCTTCTCGGCGCGCTCCCAGGCCGCCTCGAGCAGCACGTTCACGTTGGGGTGCCCGAGCCAGACGAGGCTCGCCCCGAGCCGCCGGCCCCGCGTGCGTGCGCTCTCGCCCGCGGCGTTCCTCGCCGAGGGGACGAACGAACCCCCCGCGTTCCCGTGCACGACGATCTGCCGGCCCACCGTCACGCTCACGGGCAGGCCGACCTCCAGGCCGAAGTCCCCCGCTCCGAGCCCGTCTCGCTCGTCGCCCGTCGGGAGCAGGAGCGAGAGCCTCGGGGCGAACGCGACAGGAGCCGGGCGGTCCCCGCCCAGGACCTGAAACCTGTAGTGGACGGCCGCGTCGCCGAGGCCCTGGGTGCGACCGAGATCCTCGCCGGTTCGATGGAAGGGAACCGTGAACGAGAGCTGATGACGGCTGCTCCCCCCCACGGGCCATTCCTGGGTGAGCGCCCAGCTCCAGGCGCCGTCGCCCGAGCGCGCGAAGCTGGCGATGTGCTGCACGACGCCGGGCTCCTGGTTGTAGGCCTCCTCGACGAGGAAGCTGTTGTCCTGGATCGGCGCGGCCTCGCTCGATCCGGCCACGACCGTCCCGGCGCACAGCGCGCCCGCGAGCGCCGGGACGCCGATCGCGAACGCCCGGTGGGGATGCGTCAGGGCGCCACCTCGAGGGAGCCCTTCATCGTGAGGGCGTGCATCGTGCACACGTACTGGTGCCGGCCGGGCCTCGGCGGGACCTCGAGCAGCCCGCTCGCGCGCGCCCCGTCTCCGCCCTTGATCGGCTCCAGGGCGAAGCGCAGATCGGGGACGGCGACGTCGTGGAGCATGCCGCGCTCCTCGTTGACGAGCACGAGGCGGACGGTCTCCCCCGCCCGCAGGTGCAGGGTCGGGTTCGGCACGTCGCTCCCGCGCACGTAGAACCGCATGTCTTTCGCCACGAGGGTGATCTCGCGGTCCGGCGTCGCGTTGCTCGCGACGGCCAGCGCCGCCAGGGCGCCCAGGAGCATCGCGAGCACCCCGGCCAGGGCGGCGATCGCGCGACCTCGCATCCCCCTCACCCCACGATCATGCCGGTCAGGTACATGACACCGGCCCCCGCGAGGAGCCCTCCCGCCACCGCGCCCGACCGGAGATAGTCCGCGACGGCGCGCTCGCCGACCGACGAGCGGAGGATCTGGACGACGACCTGGGCGATGGCGCCAGCCCCGGCTCCGAGGGAGGCCACGGCGAGGACCGAGGAGAACAGGAAGCCGCCGAGCCAGGCGCCCGGGATCGTGGGCCCGCCTGCGACGAGACCGAGCAGGGCGAGCAGCGCGAGGCGGGCGCGTTCGCGGGCGAGCGGCGCCACGATGGCGAGGCCCTCGGTCGTGTTGTGCAGGGTGAAGCCCACGATCAGGAGCGTCCCGAGCGTCGCCCTCCCCAGGGCGAAGGCCGCACCGATGGCGAGGCCCTCGGCGAAGTTGTGAAGGCCGATCCCCACGCTGACGAGCAGCGCGACCGTGACGTGGGTGCTCACGCGCGCCCGGCCTTTCCTCAGCCACGCCCCGAAGGCCTCGATGGCGAGGTAGCCGAACAGGGCCGCGAAGCTCAGCAGCGCGACGCCCTGGTAGGAGCTCGCGACCTCGGAGGCGGCCTCGAGCCCCTCCCTCAGCGACTCGACCAGCAGGAAGAGGAGCAGACCGACCGTGAGGGCGATCGCGAAGTCGAGCGCCCCGCGTGGAAGCCGCCCGAGAACGGGGTACCAGAGGAGACCGAGGGCGACCGGGATCACCCCGACGTAGAGGCCCACCAGCGCGAACAGCGCCAGCTCGCGGAGGCCCGGGCGCGGCGTCTCCACGGCGACCTCGATGGTGTGGCCCAGGGTGAGACCCGTCGAGGTGACGAGCTTCACCTCGTGCGCCTCGCCCTGGACCCACGGGTACGGGATGCGGATCCTGGCCCGCTCGAGATGACGCAGGGCACCGGCCGGCTCCTGCTCGAAGGTCCAGTACGCCTCGTCCACCGTGACCTGGGCGATCCGGATGGGGTCGGGGCCGTTGTTGACCACGTGGAGCTCGATGCCGCCCGCGTGGAGCAGGACGCGCTGGAAGGAGACGTCCTCGACGGGGGGCGCGCCGCGGTTGAGCGTCCGCTCGGGGCGGCTCGCCACGACCGCGGCGACGAGGGCTGCGAGCAGCGCGATCGGCAGCAGCGCCAGGCCCGCGGATCCGAGCGGCGACGCCCTCGTCATCGGCCCTCCACGGCCTCGAACAGGCCCATCCAGCCGAGCTCCGCGAACTCGCTCTGGTGGGCGTGGAACATGAACGAACCCGGCCACCGGAAGCGCGTCTCGAGAATGGCCCGCTCGCCCTGGCAGAGCATGATCGTGTCCGTGTACTCCTCGGTGCGCAGGCTCGTCCCGGTCCGGTAGACGTGGAAGAACATCCCGTGCAGGTGGAAGCTGTTGATCGGGTCGAACTCGGTGACGTTGACCAGGTAGATGCGCACGAGGTCGCCCACGCGGACGCGCACCGGCTCGTGCATGTGGAAGTGGGCGACGGTGTTGACGGCGTAGACCTCGTTCTCCCCGTCGAAGTTCGTATCGAAGCCGTTCATGACCATGACGAGCTCGTCGGCAGGGGGCCTCCCCTCCCGCGGGTCCACGATGAAGACCCCGTAGAGCCCTTTGTGGATGTGGCGCTTCAGCGGGACGGCGTGGCAGTGGTAGAGGTGCAGCCCCGCCGGGTCCGCGTCGAACTCGTACAGGAACTCCTTGCCCGGCTCGACGATCTGGTCGGGCAGGGAGCCATCCATCTCGGGCGGATGCCAGCCGTGGAAGTGGATCGTGTGCGGGTGGCTCGCCTGGTTCCGGAACAGGATCCGAATGCGGTCCCCCTCTCGGGCGCGCAGCGTCGGGCCGGGAACCTGCCCGTTGAAGGTCCAGGCCGGGAAGTAGAGGCCGGGCGCGATCTCGATCTCCCGGTCGAGGGCGTCGAAGACGTACTCGCGCAGCAGCGTCCCGTCCGGGCGAGGAGTCTCCCGGTAGTGCGCGGGGCGCAGGTGGTCGGGAAGGTGCGAGAAGTTCCAGGAGCGGAGAAAGACCGCTGGATCGTAGGCGTCGGTGTTGACCCGCCCGACGACTCCCATCGCGTGAGGATGGGCCGTATGGGAGGCCCGGGGCTCGTCGGCCCATCGGGCGGGCCCGGCGGCGCCCGTACGCGCCGCCCGGGCGGCCGCGACGACGCCTGCGACGGCTGTCCCGGCACCGAGCAGCTTGAAGACCTCGCGCCTCGTCATTCCCCCACGCAGCCTCGGTCGGTCACGGCGCCGGTTTGGAGTCTCCCACCTGCGTCGTTTTGGCAACTCAAAAAATATACGACCTTCCCGTCGTCCGCAAGGCGTACCCTTTCCGCCCATCCCGCCGCCGCGGAGGGCCCGTGTCTCGGCCGGGCAGGACAATGTCTAACATCTTCACGGACAGTAGGTTCTGAATGTCCTCGTCCCGCTCCCCTCGGGAGCGAGCTAGCCTGGACGACGGGTCCGTCGTCTGCCGGAGGGCGACAGCCACGAAGGTGAGCGCCGCAGCGAGCGTACCGCCCGCCGGCGCCGGAGTCCGTGTGCCCGGCTGCACCGCGGCTTCAGAGCGCGTGCTTCTCGACGCGAATTCGAGGGTCGAGCTCCACGCCCACGGCACCCTGGAGGCGGGGGACGCGATGGCGGCGCCGCGGGCAGAAGCTCGGCGGCACGTGATGCCCGCGAACTCGCTCCACGACGCGCTCGGGCGCCGGCGCGGCGACGCTCGAGCCGCGCTCGTCGGCGCCCTCGCTGCGACCCTCCTGCCCGGCCTCGCCTGCCGGGAGGCCGGGCCTCGACGGGCGACGCCGATCTTCGAGGTCGGGGCGGCCGCGGTCCGGATCACGCCGGAGGTCGGCCCGGACTCCCCTCCCGTCTGGATCGCCGGATACGGCAACGGCCGGCGCGCCACCGGCGTCAACGACGACCTCTACGCGCGCGCGCTGATCGTCGAGGGGCAGGGTGGACGTCTCGCGCTCGTCGCGGTGGATGTCATCGGCCTCTTCCTCGAGAGCGTGCAGCGCGCCGGGAAGATCGTCGAGGCGCTCGGCCTCGGCCTGCGAACCGAGGATCTGATCGTCGCGAGCACGCACAACCACGAGGGGCCGGACACGATGGGCCTGTGGGGGCCGTCGGCCGCGGAAACCGGGCTCGATCTCGCCTACCTCCGGTTCGTCGAGAAGCGGATCTCCGAGGCGGTCCGGGAAGCCGCGAGCGAGATGCGTCCCGCCATCCTTCGCTTCGGCGAGACGGAGGTCCCCGAGGACCTCAACTGCGACGGGCGGCTCCCGCACGTCGTGGACCGGAGGCTCCTCGTGATGGAGGCGGCCGAGCCCGGCTCGGGCCGCCCCATCGCCACGCTCGTCGGCTTCGCCTCCCACCCCGAGATCCTCGGCCGCGGGAACACGCTCCTCACCGCCGACTACCCCGGGTTCCTCCTCCGCGCCCTCGAGCGCGAGCGCGGGGGCGTGGGCGTCTTCGTGGCAGGAGCCGTCGGTGGCCTCCTCCACCCGCGGTGCGTCCTGATGGACGACCCCCGGACGGGGAAGCCCGCATCCCGGGACTCGTTCCGCAACGCCGAGCTGTACGGAGAGGAGCTCGCCCGGCTCGCCCTCGACGCGCTCCGGGGAGCCTCCCCGTCCGCTCGCGCCGACCTCTGGGTCGCGCGGCGCGAGGTCACCATCCCCCTCGCGAACGCGCGGTTCCAGACCGGGCTCGCCTCCGGCGTCATCGGCGCCGGCGAGCTCGAGGGGAGGTTCCGGCCCGGCCCCGCCGGCGAGTGGACCTTCACGACCGAGGTCGGCCTCGCCCGCATCGGCGACGGCCTCTTTCTCCTCGTGCCCGGAGAGATCTATCCCGAGCTCGTCCTCGGCGGGGTGCCCGACCCGGCCGAGTCCGGAGCGGACTTCCCCGACGCTCCCCCGGAGCCGGCCCTCCTGCCCCGGATGCAGGGTCCGTTCAACTTCGTGGTCGGCCTCGCGAACGACGAGATCGGCTACCTGATCCCGCGCCGGCAGTGGGATGTCGTCGCTCCCTTCGCATACGGGCGGGCCGAGCCCCAGTACGGCGAGGTCAACTCCGTGGGCCCGTTCGCCGCGACGCGCGTGAGCGCGGCCCTCCACGCGCTCCTCGAGCAGACGCGCGGCGGGACGGCACCGATTCCGGCTCCCACCCGCGGCGGCCTCGGCCCCTTCTGACCCGAAGAGGGGCCGGCTGCCGAACGGGCTCGATCGCCCTGGATCGCCCCGCCGATGACGAAGACGAAACCTGCGTGACGATTCCGCCGCCGGCGAGGACCGAGGACCCTCTGCCGGCGCCCTCCCTCCGCGTGCCCTGGACTCCGTCCTGGCATTCGCTGCGTGGCGCCCTACCTTTTGCTAGCGACGCTCGAAAACGGAGGGGCCTCGAACATGCGCCACGCCATTCGCTCGCTGGGATTCCTCGGGCTCGCCCTCGCCCCCGCGGGCGTCCTCGCGGGCGAGAGGATCGAGCGGGGGCTCGAGGACAGGGGGCCCATCGCGACGTGGTGCCACGAGTGTGGGTGGATGAGAAGCCGCCTAGGCGCGACACGACGTTGTGCACGTTGTGTGGTGGGACTGGGCGGCGGTTGCTCGAGGATTGTGGTAGGATTGATGCGCCTGAGGCGCAAGTAGGGAAGAAAGATGATGCGTAAGTGGCTCTTGGCACTGGGTTTGTTTGTACTCGCTGGGCCGGTGTTCGCAGGCGAGCCTGCGTGGCTGACCGAGCTCAGGGTGCTCCCCGACGGGCAGCTGGTGCACGTCGAGCTCAAGTGGGCGCCTGAGGAGGAGGTCACGGGTCTCGCCTACGACGTCGAGGGCAGGATGCCCACGCCGGGCGAGGTTGCAGCGTTCGCATCCGGCGGGATGCGGATGCTGCGGTGGACGGCGCCGTTGGAGCGGAAGACGCTCGACTTGTACAGCCTGGTGCTCTCGCCCTACGACGGCATCGTGTGGGGCGTGTGCGACGACAAGGCGGACTGCGAGAAGCACGTGAACACGGCGTGCGATGAGATGGGGTTCGGGTACTGCCTGAAGGGGGCAGTGACGATCGAAGCGGCCACCAAGGATAAGGAGGGGAGCTGCTCCGGCAACTGCTGCGGGCCGGGGTCTGTGATGGTGTCGTGCGCGAGGTCAAGTCCTGATTCTGCTGTAAACGCGCCTGGGGGTTGAAGCCGGTCTGCACG
>JBBIHW010000071.1:0-11509 GCA_037446795.1 Acidobacteriota bacterium | reverse complement strand
CACTGCTGCGGGCTGCCGTTCTCGTCCAAGGGGTACGAGGAGGCGGGCGAGGTCGCCGCGCGCCGCACGGTGGACCGCCTCTGGGAATGGTCGCGCGGCGGGCGGGTTTCGGTCTTCACCGACAGCAGCAGCTGCGCCTTCGCGCTGCGTGGCTGCCGCGAAGCGCTCGACCCGGGCCGCCGGGAACGGTTCGATCGGCTGCGATTGCTCGACGGGATCGAGGCCGCCGCCGACGTGCTGCTCCCGCGCCTCCCGGCGCGGCGCCGGCTGCGGCGGATCGTCCTCCACCCGGTCTGCTCCGCCGTCAAGCTCGGTGTCGTGCCGAAGCTCGAGGCGATCGCACGCGCCGCTGCCGACGACGTGGTGGTCCCGATCGAGGCCGGCTGCTGCGGCTTCGCCGGCGATCGAGGGATCCTGTTCCCGGAGCTGCCCCGTTCCGCGACGGGGCCCGAGGCCGCCGAGATCGCATCGGTCGAGTCCGACGGCTTCTACTCGAGCAACCGCACGTGCGAGCTGGCCATGACCGCCGCCACGGGCCGGCCCTACCGCTCCTTCTGGGAGCTTCTCGAGGAGGTCAGCCGCAGCGGCTGACGCCGTGGCGGGCGCCTCCCGCCCCGCGCCGAGGGAGGCACCCACTGGTGGCGCGAGAGGTCGAGCGTGCCGTCGGCGCGGAACGCAACGCCCTCCCCCTCGAGCAGGGCGCGCTGCAGGCCGGGCGGGATGTCGGGCAGCCGGTCCGTCGAGATTCCGCCCCTGCGGTTCACCACGCGCTGCCAGGGGACGTCGTGCGGGCAGCCGTGGAGAGCCCACCCCACGGCGCGGGGCGAGAGCCGGTCGTGGAGGAGCCTCGCCACCTGCCCGTACGTCATGACGCGCCCCGGGGGAATGCGCCGGACGAGCGCGTAGACCTCCTCCCATGCGGATCGCCGCGCGCCGCGCACGTCCCCGTGCAGGCGGTCCGCCGCCCGCAGGTGGAAGCGCGAGCTTCGCCCGCGGCCTCGCATGACCCGCACGAGGCGCGATTCTAGTCGCCCGGCGTCAGCCCGGCGATGACTCCCCTTCACCCCCGCCCCCCCCTGGGGCCACCCGACCCCGAAGGACATCGCAGGGACGTCACGAGGTCGCGAGGTGGCGATCCTCGGACGGCCCCTTCGCGAAAGGAAGACGCCCGCGCTCCGGGTCTTGATCGCGCCGCCCGCGATCCGTATCGTCGGGGACCGGGAGGCCGGACCCGCGCGATGATCGCCCGCGTCGTGACCAGAGACGGCGCCACGATGCCCGCGCTCGGACAGGGGACGTGGCGAATGGGCGAGAGGCTGCGCACGCGGCGCGAGGAAGCCGACGCCCTGCGCCTCGGGTTCGACCTCGGCATGGCGCTCGTGGACACCGCCGAGATGTACGCGGACGGCGGTGCCGAGGAGGTCGTGGCCGACGCCATCTCGGGCCGGCGCGAGAAAGTGTTCGTGGTGACGAAGGTCCTCCCTCAAAACGCCACGCGGACCGGCACGGTCGAGGCCGCCGAGCGCAGCCTGCGCCGGCTCCGGACGAGCTGGATCGATCTGTACCTGCTCCACTGGCCGGGCCCCCACCCTCTCGAGGGAACGCTCGAGGCGTTCGAGCGGCTGCGGGAGGCGGGCAAGGTCCGCCACTACGGCCTGAGCAACTTCGATCTGCACGAGATGGAAGCCGCCGAGCGCATGCCCGGCGGCCCGGGCATCGTCGCGAACCAGGTGCTCTACAACCTCGGCCGGCGAGGGATCGAGCGGCGCCTTCTCCCGTGGTGCTCCGCGCGCGGGGTCGCGATCATGGCCTACTCGCCGTTCGAGCAGAGGCGTCTCAGGCAGCGGCCGGCGCTGCGCGCCGTGGCCGCGCGCCACGCGGTGAGCCCCTATCAGATCGCCCTCGCCTGGACGATGCGGCTCGGGGGCGTCGTCGCGATCGCGAAGTCGTCGGACCCGCGCCATGTGCGGGAGAACGCCGCTGCGGCCGAGGTGGCCTTCACGGAGCAGGACCTCGTGGAGCTCGACCGGGACTACCCGCGCCCGAGCCGGGACATCGCGTTGGAGACACTCTGAAGGGGCACCGTCATCTGGCTCGGGCCGGGGTGGCGTCGCCTTCCGTCCTTTCCATCATTCATGGATTCCGGCGATTCCGGCGAAAGCCGGAATCCGTCCGGGATGACGCGGGTCCGGCTAGATCCGATTCCTGTCGAGCCAGTGGATCAGCTCCGACTTCTTGTACCGGAGGCTCGCCGACTTCGCCGCGCCGAGCCTGTAGGCAGGAATCTGGTTCCGCTTCGTCAGCTCCCAGAGTTTCGTGCGCCCGATCTTCAGGAGCCTGCGAGCCTCCTCGCTCGTGAGGATCTCCTCTTCCTCGAAGGCCCTCGGGCTCGTCCCCGACCTCCTCCGTGCCGACCGTCGCACGAGATCGTCCGGGTTCATGTTCGACCCCCCGAAACAGACACACCGCGCCGCCGATCTCTCGGCTGCCCCTCGAGCTGTCGGCGAGCGGTACTGATACCCGGCCCGTCATGCCATGTCAACGGGGATCTTCGAGGCCTCGCGAACGGTTTCCGCGCGGCGCACGCGGCGAGACCGGGACCTGGGTTCCGCTATTCGAACACGTAGAAGCGTTAGAAGAGCCTCCGGTCGCTCGTGACGGGCTCTCGCTCTGCTTCAGGACGACAGGCGCGCGCGGTCGAGCAGGTGGATCCTGCGCCCCTCGATCCGCACGGCGCCCTCCTGCGCCATGCGCGCGAGCGTGCGCGAGACGATCTCCCGCACCGTGCCGATGCGAGCGGCGAGCTCCTGGTGGGTCCACGGAAGCTCGACCTGGTCGGAAGAGCCCGCGAGCTCGAGCAGCAGGTTGGCGAGGCGGGTCCGGACGTCTTCGAGGGACAGCTCCCGGACGAGGAAGACCATCCGCCGGAGCCTCTGCGACAGCGACGCGATGACGGCGCGCGAGAGGGCGGGATGCCGCTCCAGGAGGGCGTGAAACTCCCGGACGGGCATCGTGAGGAGGATCGTGTCCTCGATCGCGGCGCAGGAGGCCGGGTAGGGCTGCCCGTCGAACAGGGGAAGCTCGGCCACGGAGCGA
Source organism: Acidobacteriota bacterium (assembly GCA_037446795.1). Lineage (GTDB taxonomy): Bacteria > Acidobacteriota > Polarisedimenticolia > Polarisedimenticolales > JBBIHW01 > JBBIHW01. The sequence continues at coordinate 8,413 of JBBIHW010000071.1, read as the reverse complement.
CCCGGCCCCTCGATCTCGAGGATCTGCTCCCGACCGGTACCGCCGACCTTGTAGATCTTCACCGAGCCCTCCCGGATCACCAGGAGCCCCTTGGGAGGATCGCCCTCGAGGAAGAGGATCTCGTTCTTGAGGTAGACCTTCTCGGCGCACCGCGCGTCCACGGCCTTGAGCGTCGGCTCGTCGAGCGTGCGGAGGAACGGAACCGAGCGCAGCGCTTCGAGGCGGCTCCTCATCGGCCAGGCTCCCCGAGCTGGAGCCTGTCACGCGAGGCGGCCGGCGTCAACCGATCGGGGATCCTGCCGGAAGCGGCAGCTCACGCGACCCCGAGCGACGAGCCTGCTCGAGAGCCGCGACGAGCGCGTCCACGTCCACCGCGCGCATCCGGCACGCCGTGCGGAGGCTCACCGTGCGCGCCACCGTGCGCCGGAGCACGGGGTTTCTCACGTCGCGGAACCCGAACCGGAGCAGCACCTGCTCGGCTCCCGGGACGCCCTCGAGCACGGAGGCCACCGTCTCGTCGGGAGACACCGGCCCCGAGCGCCGCCACGCGGGAACGGCCTCTGCCGGGAGGACACCGCGCACGAGGTACGGGTAGAGGTTCGCCGCCCAGAGCGCGAGCCCTGCCACCTCGAACAGGCCCGAGATCCCCGCCGGCAGGAAGGCGGCGGGCCAGACGTCCGTCGCCGTCTGGAAGCCGACGCGCATCGCGCAGCCGGCGTTGACGAGCAGGAAGGGGAGCCAGAGCCCCCCGAGGCTCGCCGGACTCACCCCGGCGAGCGTCGGGACGACCTTCGACGCGACCCCGACGATCATCAGGCTCACGAAGCCGACCGTGATCGCGTGGCGGGAGGCGCCCCAGTACGCATGGGAGAAGGACGTCCCGACCAGGCGAAACCAGACGGGCGAGAGGGCGAGCATCGCGAGCGAGACGAGCAGCCACGCGTAGGCCGCGCGAACGAACTTGACGCTGCGGTCGGGGTCGGGCTTCCCCCGGAAGACCCCGAGCGCGCCGGTCATGGCCACCGCACCTCCGAGCAGGAACAGGATCGAGACCCAGCTCGCAGCGGCCCACCCGATCTGTCCAGTCTTCCTGAACAGGACGAAGCCGACGGCCTCGCCTGCGACCGCGAGGTTCATCGGGATCAGCAGCGCCATGGAAAGCCGCGCGCGAGCCGCCCGGAAGCCGAGCATGCCGGGCAGGAAGCGCTGGCTCACGCCGAGCACGATGAGCAGGGCGAAGCCGTGGATCTGGATGTCCCGCAGCGGCGCCTGCCAGTCGGCCACGAGGGCGAGCAGGGCCTCGCGAGTCGGCGCCGTCATGGTCGCGCAGAAGTAGGCGAGGTCGTAGACGGTCTGCGCGAGGAACCAGAACAGGGAGGCCGCGATCCAGTACACGTACGGCTCGGGCCGGAGGGGGCTGCTCGCGAGCGTCCGGCCGACGATGACGACGAACAGCGCCACCGCCAGCAGCTCGAGACCGCCACCGGCCACTCCCCACACCCGGAACCCCGAGGGCCGGGCCAGCGCCTCGCTCGCGCTGCGAAGCGCCACGCCGGCCAGCATGATCCAGAAGGACGCCGCGGCGAGCGCGGGCCACGCGAGCCGCGTGTGGCGGAAGCGAGGGAAGGCCTGGTAGGCGAAGCCCATGACGAACAGGCCCACCCAGCCGAAGATCTGCGCGTGGCCGTGAGCGTTCACCTCGTGCACGCCGACCGCGGTGAAGGAGCGCGCCTGCCCGAGCCGCAGCAGCAAGAGGGCTCCCCAGGTCGCCCCCGCCGTGAGCGTCACGACGATCCCCGCGAGGAAGAAGCGCCGGTAGATCGTGTCCGCCCGTCCCGGCCGGTAGGCCGATTCGCTGTCGGCGCGCGGCCCCTCGGACGGCTGCGCCCGTTCAGACGTCTCGGGCCGACCCTCCGCCGCGCGCACTTCGGCCCGCAGCTCGCCGAGGAGGCGCTCGGGATCCACCCCGTGGGCTCGCGCGAAGAAGGCGAGGGTTTCGGGAGGGCCTTCCGGACCGCCGCAGCCTTCGAGCCCGTAGCGGTCGAGGATGGCCTTCAGGTGTGGATGGGCCCGCAGGATCTCGGGAAGGGTCGTCCGGTCGTCGAACTCCGCGCCTCGCATCGCGACCTCCTCGCGCGGCCATCCGGCAGCCGTCTCGGGTCCCAACGTAGGCGCGACGTCTCGCCGGGGCCGTGACCCTGGTCACGGCGCCGACGGGTCCCCGCGGGCAGCCTACCGGTGCTTCCCGGAACCGCGGGAAGCCAATCAGGAGGTGAACGTCCATGAAGATCGACCCCCGCCGCAGCCTGGCGGACATCGCGACCGACTCGCCCCGGCTCATCCCTGTCCTCGAGAGGCTCGGCCTCGACTACTGCTGCGGGGGAAAGCGACCGCTCGGGGAGGCCGTGGCCGAGAAGGGCCTCGCGCTCGAGGAGGTCCTCGCGCAGCTCGGCGAAGCCGCCGCCGGGGGCGGGGGCGGCGGGGAGCGCAACTGGGCCGAGGCCGCCCCGAGCGAGATCATCGTGCACATCCTCGAGCACTACCACCGGCGCCTCCGCGAGGAGCTGCCCCGGCTCGACGCCCTCGTCGCCCGCGTGCTCGGCGCGCACGCCGACCGCCACGGAGCGACGCTCGAGCCGCTCGCCGAGGCCTTCCGCTCCCTGCGGGAGGAGCTGGAGATGCACATGCACAAGGAGGAGCGGGTCCTCTTCCCGCACCTGCTTGAGGTGGAGAGCGCGAGGGGGCTCGGCACGGGGCTGTCGGCGGCGCCCGGCTTCGCGGGCGGCGCCATCGGCGTGATGGAGGGGGAGCACGAGAGCGCGGCTCTCGCCCTGACCACGATGCGGCGGCTGACCGGCGGCTACGCCCCGCCCGAGGACGCTTGCGGCTCCTTCCGCGCGCTCTACAGCGGGCTGTCGGCGCTCGAGGCCGACCTCAAGCGGCACATCCACCTCGAGAACAACGTCCTGTTCCCCAAGGCGCTCGAGATGGAGGCGCTGCTAGGCGGACGGCTCTGAGCCCGGGTGATCTGGACCCCGGCTTTCGCCGGGGTGACGCCCGGCTTTCGCCGGGGTGACCCCCGGGCTGAGGCACCGTCATTCCGGCGAAAGCCGGAATCCAGAGCCCAATCCAGGCTGGAGGAGGCGCGACAGCAGCTGGCGCCGCTCCGCGGGCGTCGTCACGCGGTCGAGGGTCGGGTAGAGGACGTTCCGCTCCCGCTCGTCGTGGTGGGCGAGGAGGCTCTTGAGCACGGCCTCCTCGTCGAAGAGGGACAGGACGCGCCGGCGCAGCCCCGGGTCGCCCGGCTCGAGCCTCCGCAGCGCGTCGGCGATGCGACCCGCGATCCCGAGCATCTTCCGGTGCTCGCCGAGAAACAGCTCCGCCGGGCCCCCGGGCACCGTCCCGGCCCTCGCGTAGACGGGAAGGAGCAGCTCCTCCTCCCCGCCCGCGTGGTCCCGGAGGGCCGCCTCGAACCGCTCGAACCGCTCCCGGGCGCCGACGAGATCGAGTTCGAGGAGCGCCTCCTGGTGGGAGAGCAGCAACTCCGACACCTCCCGGTGCGTGTCGAGGAGCGAGAGGAACGAGAGCTCCACGCCCGGCGTCAGCGGCGGCAGGCGGCCGAGGCCGAGGCTGCCCGGATCTCGGGGGAAGCAGCGGGCGGCCCGCCCGCGCGATCGAGGTCGGGCAGCTCCGCGAAGAACCGCAGCGCCGCGTCGAAGCGGACCCCCGGCCCCGGCTTCCAGCCCGGGAAGTCGGACATGATGAACCCGAGCGAGTCCTCGCTCCGTAGCGCCCCGTGCGTCCACTGGAGCCGCCCCCGCGTCAGCCGCGTCCCGAGGACGAGCCGGCGCGACCCGTAGAGCCAGCCCGGGGCCATCGAGCAGACCACCGACGCCGGGTTCGCCACGAGGTCGAAGCTACGGGCGATCCTGTGGAGCGCGTCCGGGAAGTCGTGGTCGAGAGTGGTCTCGAACCAGGCCCTGTCCTCGTACCAGCCGTCCTCGTCCGTGCCGGCCGCTTGCGAGGCGAGGCGCGCGAGAACCGGCCCGTAGCGGAGCGGGTCGCCGGAAACAGGAGCGTAGGACCAGAGGACGCGTCCGTTGCGCGTGCAGCGGCGGATGGCCGCCTCGGCCCCGCGCGCGACGACGACCCAGCCCTGCCCGTCCGGGTGCGCGCACAGCTCGACGCCCTCGGCGCGGCAGAGCGTGCGCGCGAGGGCCGCTTCGCGACCGGGGGAGGCGTGGGCGACGAGGCTCGACAGGAGGCCGAAGGGGATCAGCACGGCGTCCCTCGGGTCGCGGATCTTCCTTCTGAGGCGCCAGCCGTCCTCCCGGAGCACGCGGGCGACTCCGGGCAGCGCGTTGCGCAGGGGCTCGCCTCCTCCCATCCCGTGGTCCGAGAGAATCACGGTGTAGAAGGGCGGATCGGGGTGCCGCTCGCGCACCTCGGCGAGGGCGCGGCCGAGCTCCTCGATCGCGACCGCGGTCGTCGCCGGCCCGTAGAGGTGGCCCGTTGCGTCGGTGGAGTTCACGTAGGCGAAGAAGGTGTGCGCGTCGGAGTCCAGGAACGCCTCGATCGCACGCTGGATCTCGCGCCGGTTCGCCCGCAGCGGCCAGCCGTAGCCGATCGTCTTCTGGATCAGGCTGCGGATCTCCCAGTCGAAGAAGTCCCGCCAGGCGAAGGGGATCTTGTGGTAGCTGACGAGCCCTCCGCCGCGGACCTTGCCCTTTTCGCGGTCGAAGAAGCGGGGTTCGTAGCCGGGCGACCGCTCGAGCCCGAACGGCTCCAGCAGGCCGGGCATGGCGAGGCTCGTGCTCGAGGGGAAGGTGCTCACGAGGGGCACCGGGCCCTGGAAGCCGGGGAACAGATCCTCCCCGGAGCCGAACCGTGCCCGGGCCGCGTCCTCGAAGCGGATCGCGTCGAGCGCGACGATCAGGGCGCGCGGCCTCGAGGCGGCGGCCGCCGGGGCGGCGCAACCGAGTGCGGTTGCGAGGGCGGCCCCCCGCAGGAACGCCCTCAAGGACCTGGACCCGGCCTGGTGCTCCGGCTCGCGCCGGAGCGCTCGCGCGATCAGGTTCATGCTTCGGCCCGCACCTGACTTCCCTGTCATTCCGGCGAAAGCCGGAATCCAGCCCCCTCACCTGGACCCCGGCTTTCGCCGGGGTGACGTCGGCTTTCGCCGGGGTGACGCCGTCCCGAGTATACCTACAAGCCCTTCGAGGGCGGCGGGAGCGGGGTGGTCGCCGCGGTCGAGCGCCCGGTTCATCCGGGCGAGGAGGTCGTGGACCTCGGCCCGGGTGATCTTCGAGCCGGGGCCGAGCTGCTCCAGCCGGTCGAGGCTCGCGCGGGCGAGGAGCACGGGCAGCGCGCAGAAGGCCACCGTGCCCCGCCGGGCGCCGTGGCTCTGCAGGCAGCCCACGTACTGCGAGGCCCGTTCGAGATCCCGCCGCGCGATGGCGAACACGCGTGCCCGGTCGGCGACCCCGTGCAGGTAGCTCCGTCCCTCGCTCTGGTCGAACGAGGAGTCCTTCAGAACGTTCACGAGCTGCAGGCCCTCGCCGAACAGCGGAGCCCGCCGCCTGAGATACGACGATGCCGGTGCGAGCGCCGGGCGGTTGAGGAGGAACAGATCGGTGAGCATCTCCCCGACGATCCCCGCGACCGCGTAGCAGTAGCGGCGGAGGTCGCGCAGGTCCTCGAGCTCGAGCCGGCCCGAGGCTCCCACCCGCGCCACGTAGCCCGCCATCCCGCGCGCGGTTCTCGTCAGGTGCCGGACCATCGTCCGCCGCGCCTGCTCCGGCAGCGCCCGCAGTGCGGCGAGCACGTGCGGCGTCGCCTCGAGCAGCTCGACGTAGCCGCGATGACCGATGGGAGGCGCCGCCACCCACTCGCGCGCGAGCCGCTCGGCGTCGGCGGGCGCCTCGAGGATGCGCTCGAAGTCGGCCAGGGCCCGGAGGCGGCGCTCCGGAGGCCAGAGCGCGCCGTCCTCGAACGTGTCCGCGATGCGGAACAGGAGGTAGGCGATGCCGACCTCGAGCCGCTCGGGCTCCGGCAGGAGGGGAATGGACAGGGCGAAGGTGCGGCTCGTCCTCTCGAGCAGGCCGTCGAGGTCCAGGCTCGCCGCCATGCGACCCTCTCGGTGGGTGGACATTATCGCCGCGGCCCCCGGCCGGCGCCCCGCCTCGAGGGCACCACGGTGCCGCCGGGCCTGTGACCGAGGAGGGCCTCGTAGAGCGACCCCTCGGGGCGGCCGTCGAGAATCCATGACTCGACACCCATCCGGGCGAGCGAGAGGGCGACCTCCACCCGGTGCGCCATCCCGCCCGTGACGTCGGCTGCGGGATCGGCCCGTACGGCGGGGCGAAGCCCCCGCCACGTCGCTGCGGTCAGCTCCTCGACTGTGCGCCCCCGGGCGTCGTAGACGCCGTCCGTGTCGCCGAGCCACAGGGCGCGCACGAGGCGGAAGCGGCGGGTGGCGAGCGCGCGGCCGAGCGAGGCGAGCGCGGTCTCCGTCGAACAGACCGCCGCCCCGCGCTTCAGGTCCGCCGCGACGTCGCCGTAGACGACGGGCAGGAGGCCGCGGCGCAGGGCCTCCGCCGCGGCGTCGGCGAACACGTGCAGGGGCCTTCGGTCCCGCAGGACCAGGAAGCTCGACGGCGCGAGCGAGAAGGGGCGGACGCCGGCCTCGACGAGCGAGGCGAGGACGATCTGGTGGAGCTCCCGCGCGCGGAGCTGGGTCAGGCCCACGCCCTCGAGCTGCCTGCCCGAGCGCAGGCCGCCCCGGAGCCCGGCGCTCTTGGCGGCCCGGTGCCCGAAGCCGCCGCTGCCGTGGCCGAGGAGGATCCGGACGCCGAGGCGGGACCGCGCGCGGAGGATCTCCGAGGCCAGCCTGCGGATGACCTCGCGGCGGGCCGATCTCTCCCGGCCCTTCCGCGTGATGAGGCTCCCGCCGAGCTTGACGAGGACGAGATCCACGACGCCTCCCCCCCTCGCTGTCATCAGAGGAGATGCTCGCTCTCGTACCGCGGTCCCTGCCCGACCCCGTCCACGATCACGCGGCGGACCTCCGGGAGGCGGGACAGCTCGCGGTGGACCCAGGCCTCCCAGCGCGGCGCGCACACGACGTGGACGTTGGCGCCGGCGTCGAGCGTGGCCCAGGCCTCGCAGCCGTCCTCGCGCATCGCGCGAACGGCCTCGAGCACGCGCAGCGTCCCCGGCTTCCAGTAGAAGGCGGGCGGGCGCGAGGACATCGCCACGAGGTGCAGCTCGATCGCCTCCTCCTCGAGCGCCGGTCCGAGGAGCTCGAGGCTGCGCCCGGCGATCGCCTCCCGCACGAGGCGCAATCGCTCGGGCAGCAGGCGCAGGCGCGTCTCGAAGTGAGGGCTCGTCGGCGCGCGCCGGTGCCCCTCGAGCGAGGACACCGCCTTCGACTCCTCCTCGACGACGGCGATCACGTCCCGAAGGTCCCAGTGCGAGGCCGGCGCGAGCTGCCGTGCCGAGAGATTCGGCCCTGCGGGCCACTCCACGTAGCCTCCGAGCACCGAGCGCGCGGCCGAGCCCGATCCGCTCGAACGCGCGAGCGAGGACAGCCCCTCGGCGGAAAGCTCCAGGCCCACGGCCTTCGCCCCGGCCAGCGTGAGGGCGGCGAAGCCCGAGGCCGAGGAGGCGAGGCCCGCGCCCGCCGGGAAGCTGTTGCGCGTGGCGACGAGGAAGCGGCCTCGGGCGCCTGCCGCCTCTCGCAGTCGGTCGAGCTGGCGGCAGACCCGCTCCCGGAACTCGGCGCCCGCGGGATGCCGCCCGCCGCTTTCGTCCGCGGCCCAGACCTCGTCGGGCTCGGCCGCGCCCGCCTCGAAAGCGACCGTGGTTCGCGTCCAGCACCGCTCGAGCGTCATCGAGATGGAAGGGTGAAAGGGCACCGCCCGCTCGAGGTCGCGCGCCCCCCAGTACTTGACGAACGCGATGTTCGAGGGGGCGGTCGCCGTCGCCACCGATGTCAAGGCAGCGCCTCCGGCCTCAGCCCCTCGGCGCCGAGCCGCACGCGGAACGGGGTCCACGCCGACAGAAACGGCCACCGTTCGATCCGCTCGGGCTCCGCGTGGTACACGACGACGGCCCCGGCCCCGTCTCCGGTGAGGGCGCCGGCGCCCGAGATCTTGGCCGCGCCCCCTTCCTGCTCGATCCGCCGGATCGTCCTGCGCGTCGCCCCGGGGACCACGCCCAGGTCCTCGAGCGCCGCCTCGCCCTGACGCACGATGTCCCGGAGGCGCTCGGGGTCCGCCAGCCGCTCCTCGAGCAGCAACTCGCGCCGCAACGCTTCGGTCGCCGCCCGGATGGCCCCGAGGGCGCGCTCGACCCGCGCGGGCTCGGCGGCGAGGAGGCGCCGGACGGCGGCGACGACGGCGCCCGTGGGCTC